>JAHUZY010000456.1 GCA_019264505.1 Phenylobacterium sp.
GCCTGGGAGCGCTCCCGGGCCAGCAGACCCTTGGCGATCATCCTGGCGGCCATGTCGGCCAGGGTGGATCGGTCGATGCCGGTGGCGCGCACCAGGTCGGTCTGGGTCAGCCCCTCCTGGGCCTCCACCGCCGACAGCACGGCATATTGTCTCTGGGTCAGGTCGCTGTCGCCGAAGGCCTCGGCATAGATGTCGAGGGAGACCTGCAGGGCCCGGTGCAGCAGATGGCTGGGCGAGCCATCAAGGGCCGGCACGCCTGAGCCGCCGGCGCCGAGATCATCTGGATCCTTGTTCTTCGCCATCGGCCCGCTCTCCCCGCGTCAAACCCGACCGCAAGAAGGATATAGGCCTTGTGCGTCGCTTTGACGACGGAAGGTCCGTGGGCGGCGCAAAGCCGCCGTCCTGGCGCCTATCCTGGGGTCGGCGGCGGGGGCGGCTCGTCGGTCTTGGCGTACTTCATCATCAGCGGCACCTGGGTGAAGGAGAAGACCAGGGTCAGGATCAGGATGCCGGGCATGCGGAACAGCACCCAGACCTCGTCGCTCTGGGTGCGCCAGATCACCTCGTTCAGCCCCGCCAGGAAGGCGAAGAACAGGCCATAGCTCAGGGTCAGCTTGCGCCAGGCCACGTCGGGCAACTGGATGCTGGACCCCATCAGCAGCTTCAGGGGGCTCTTGCCGAAGGCCATCCCGCCCAGCAGGCCTGCGGCGAACAGCAGGTTCATGATGGTCGGCTTGATCTTCACGAAGACCGGATCATCAAAGGCCACAGTGAGCGCGCCGAAGAACAGCGCCGCCCCCCCGGAGATCGCCGGCAGAGGGGCGATCCGCCGCTCGAAGATAAGGCCGATGAGCAGGGCCACGGCCGATCCGCCGATGAGCCACTTGGTGGCCTCCACCAGATCACGGCCCGACAGGAAGAAGCCGATCAGAAAGGTGATCAGGCCGCCATAGTCGACGATGAAGCGAACCGTGCGGCGGGTCTGCGGCGAAAGCCTCATGGGGTGTCCAGTCCGACCAGGGACCTCGCAAAGGCCCGGGGTTCAAAGGGTTGCAGATCATCGACCCCTTCGCCAACCCCGATCAGCTTGATCGGCGAGTCAGACGCCTGGGCCACGGGCACCAGCACCCCGCCACGCGCCGTGCCGTCCAGCTTGGTCATGACGATACCGGAGACGCCGATCTGGTTGCCGAAGATGTTCTCCTGGGCGAGCGCATTGCGGCCCACCGTGGCGTCCAGCACCAGCAGGGTCTCGTGCGGGGCCTCGGGATCGACCTTTTTCAGCACCCGGTTGATCTTCAGGAGCTCGTCCATCAGGCCCTGCTTGTTCTGCAGCCGGCCGGCGGTGTCGATCAGCAGGACGTCGTAGTTCTCGGCCCGGGCCCGCTCCAGGGCGTCATAGGCCAGACCCGCGGCGTCCGAGCCAGTGGGCCTGGACATGAAGTCGGCGCCGGCCCGCTGCGCCCACACCGCCAACTGCTCGACGGCGGCGGCGCGGAAGGTGTCGCCGGCCACCACCAGGACCTTGGCGCCCTGGCGGGTCAGGTCGGTGGCGATCTTGCCCAGCGTCGTGGTCTTGCCCGAGCCGTTGACCCCGATGAACATCACCACATAGGGCTTGGGGCCCTGAAGCGGATCGAAGGTCCCGCGGCGGGAGGACAGCTCCTCGCCGATGGCCTGGGCCAGGGCCTCCTTGATCTCGGTCTCGTCGGCGGTCTTGCCGAAGCGGGTCTCGGCGAAGCGGGCGGTGATCCGGGCGGCTGAGTGAGGCCCGAGATCGGCCTCGATCAGCATCTCCTCCAGCTCGTCCAGCCTGGCCTGGTCCAGGGGCTGCTTGACGAAGCTCGCCACCACGGTCTCGGACATCTGCCGCGACGAGCGCGACAGACCGGTGGTCAGCCGCTGCAGCCAGCCCTTTTTTTCCTGCGTCATGGGCCGCTTCTAGCCGCCGCCGCCAGCGCCGTCACCTGCCCTCGCAGGATTGGGCGGGGCGGGCTAGCATCGCTTCGAACCGGAGGGACCGACACATGGAGGACGGCCTGGGGGCGGCCCTTGTCTGGCTGGACTATGCCGCCGTGTTCGTCTTCGGCGCCTCGGGCGCCCTGGCCGCGGCGAGGCGCAAGCACGACATCGTCACCTTCACCTTCTTCGCCGCCGTCACCGGCGTGGGCGGCGGCACCCTGCGAGACCTGCTGATCGATGCGCCGGTCTTCTGGGTGGTCCGCCCGGAATATCTGATCGCGCCCCTGGCCGCCTCGATCGCCGTCTGGCTGTTCGGGGCGGGCAAGGCGCGGCTGTTCATCCTCACCTGGCTCGATGCGCTGGGGCTTTGCGCCTACGCCGTGGTCGGGGCGGCCAAGGCCCTGGCCTTCGGCGTCCCGGCGGGCGCGGCCGTGGTCATGGGGGTGCTGACCGCCACCTTCGGCGGGGTGCTCCGCGACGTGCTGGCCGAAGAGCCGTCGGTGCTGCTCAAGCGGGAGATCTACGTCACCGCCGCCCTGGTAGGGGCCTGCGTCTTCGTGATCTTGAATGTGATGGGTGTCCCCCAGTTGCCCTCGGCCCTGGCCGGCTTTGGGGTGGGCCTGGCCATCCGCGCCGGCGCCATCCTCTTCCGCTGGTCCCTGCCCGGCTTCCCCGGCCGCGCGACGCCGGACGCGGAAGACTAAGCGCTGACGTCCCCGATCGTCACCCTCGGGCTCGTCCCGAGGGTCCCTCGTCGGGGCGGGCGCAAGCGGCGAGAGGGATCCTGGGCACAAGGCCCAGGAT
>JAHUZY010000470.1 GCA_019264505.1 Phenylobacterium sp.
ACGCTCGACCGTGCCGACCACGTCGAACTTGCGACGCTTGAAGTCGATCTTGCGGTACAGCTTCTTGGCGCCGCCGCCGCGGAAGCGGACAGCGATACGGCCGCCGCCGCCACGCCCGCCGGACTTGGTCAGACCCTCGACGAGGGACTTCTCAGGCCGGCCCTTGTGGAGCTCGGACTTGTCGACCAGCACCAGGCCGCGACGGCCGGGCGAAGTCGGATTGAATTGCTTCAAGGCCATCGGATCAGAGCCCCGTGGTGATGTCGATCGACTGGCCTTCGGCCAGCGTCACGATGGCTTTCTTGACGTCGGAACGACGACCGGTGATGCCGCGGAAACGCTTGGTCTTGCCCTTGACGTTCAGGGTGTTGACCTTGGTCACATTGACCTTGAACAGCGTTTCGACAGCGGCGGCGATCTCATCCTTGGACGCGTCGGCGGCGACCCGGAAGACGACCTTGTTCTGCTCGGAAAGCAGGGTCGCCTTTTCGGTGATCACCGGCGCCAGGACGGTGTCGTAGTGGCGGGCGGTCGGCTCAGCCATCACGCAGCTTCCTTCTCAGAGAACCGCGCATTGATCGCTTCCACCGCATCCTTGGTCAGGACCAGGGTGTGGCGACGCAGCACGTCATAGACGTTCAGGCCGGCGTTCGGCAGGACGTCCACATTGGGGATGTTGCGCGCGGCCAGGCGGAAGTTGCCGTCCACTTCGGGACCGGCGATGACCAGAGCATTGGTCCAGCCGAGCTTGGCGAAGTTGGCGCGCAGCGCCGCGGTCTTGGCCTCCGGGATGGCCGCGGAGTCCAGCACCACGAGGGCGCCGGCCTTGGCCTTGGAGGACAGGGCGTGACGGAGCGCCATGGCGCGGATCTTCTTGGGCAGATCGAAGGCGTGGCTGCGGACCACGGGACCGTGGGCCTTGGCGCCGCCGACGAACTGAGCCGCCCGGCGCGAGCCGTGACGGGCGCCGCCTGTGCCCTTCTGCTTGTACATCTTCTTGCCGGTGCGCGAGACTTCGTTCCGCACCTGGATCTTGTGCGTACCGGCCCGGCGCTTGGCGAGCTGCCAGGTCACGCAGCGCTGAAGAATGTCGCCGCGGATTTCTTCGATGCCGAAGATGGCGTCAGAGAGCTCAATGGAGCCGCCCTTGCCGCCGTCGAGGGTGATGACGTCGAGCTTCATTATTCCTGCCCCTCCGCAGCCGGCTCTTGAGCCGGGGCTTCTTCGGCCGCAGGCGCGGACGCCTGGGCGCCGGACTTGCGGACGCCAGCCGGCTTCGGCGCGTCAGCCGGCAGAGCCGACTTCACCGCGTCGCGGATCTTGACATAGGAGCCTTCCGAGCCAGGGACGGCGCCCTTGACCAGGATGAGATTGCGCTCGGCGTCCACCCGCCAGACGGTCAGGTTCAGGGTGGTGACGGTCTCGACCCCGTAATGGCCGGCCATCTTCTTGCCCTTGAAGGTCTTGCCCGGATCCTGGCGCTGACCCGTCGAGCCGTGGGCCCGGTGGGAGACAGACACGCCGTGGGTGGCGCGCATGCCGCCGAAGTTCCAGCGCTTCATGGCGCCGGCGAAACCCTTACCGATGGTCACGCCGGTCACGTCGACCTTCTGGCCGGGCACATAGTGCTCGGCGCTCAGCTCGGCGCCGACCTCGACCAGGTTGTCTTCGGACACGCGGAATTCGCCAAGCGTGCGCTTGGGTTCGACCTCGCCCTTGGCGAAGTGACCGCGCAGGGCCTTGGTGGTGTTCTTGGGCTTCTTGAAGCCAGCGCCGAGTTGGAGGGCGACGTAGCCGTCCTTCTCCTGGGTGCGCTGCGCCACGACCTGGCAGCCTTCAAGGCTGAGGACGGTGACGGGAACATGGACGCCGCTTTCATCGAAGAAGCGCGCCATGCCCAGCTTTTTGGCGATCACGCCGGTACGCATCGGCTTGGTCCCCTTAGAGCTTGATCTCGACGTCCACGCCAGCGGACAGGTCGAGCTTCATGAGCGCGTCCACGGTCTGCGGGGTGGGGTCGACGATGTCGAGCACGCGCTTATGCGTGCGGATTTCAAACTGCTCGCGCGACTTCTTGTCGATGTGCGGCGAGCGGTTGACGGTGAATTTCTCGATGAGGGTCGGCAGGGGGATGGGACCCCTGACGGTGGCGCCGGTGCGCTTAGCCGTGTTTACGATCTCGCGAGTGGAATGATCCAGCACGCGGTGATCGAAGGCCTTGAGCCGGATGCGGATGTTCTGACGATCCATATCGCTCTTAATTTTCCCTACAGACGGCGGTCCGCCCGCGTGACTTTGACCATTTCAAAGACCAACTCCGGAGCCTCCAAAGTGAAAGGCGCCGTACGCGTAGCCCGCAAAAACGAATTCGGCCCTCGCGTCGCCGCGAAGGCTACCCCCAAGATCGCCGTGATAACGGGCGGTCCCGGGTCGTTCCGCGGACCGCGTCTGCGACAGAAGCCGCACAGCCGGTCCAACAGGAAGCGCGGTAGTACAGAGGCGACTCGCCTGCGTCAAGGCCTGCGAGCCGTCCCCTCCCCTTATGAGCCCTGTCCGACGCGAACTTCGCCCGATCCGATGACCGAACGGTCCACCGCACCGCGGACCTGGCGGACGCGGACATCACCGGAGCCGACCACGGAGGCCTTGAGGGCGCCGGCCTCGCCGTCAAAGCGCACATCCCCGGAGCCCGCGATGGTCGCCGACATGGTCTCGACACGCCCTGCACCGACCTCCACGTCCCCAGAGCCGGCCACCCGGGCCTGCAGGCGCGGGCCGTTGAGGCTCGCCACCTTAATGTCGCCCGAGCCCGCCACGTCGGCCTCCAGGGGCCCGCTGACCTGACGCATGGTCATATCCCCGGACCCGGCCACCCGCAGCACCGCTGACCCGGCGGTTCCCATCCGCATGTCGCCGGAACCGGCCTGTGAGGCTGCAAGCGCCCCGGCGACATTGGCGATGGTCCAGTCACCGCACCCGGCGTTGGAGATCTTCAGGCTCTGGCTGCGACCGACCGCCCCGAACACGGCGCCGCCCAGCTGGATGTTCACGTCCCGGGGGGTGCGGATCACCACCTGGGGCATCTCCGCATAGGCCACCTCACCGAGGCCGGCCCCGGTGACCGACGGCCGGCCGCCACGGCTGTTACAGGCGCGGATCCCCCGATCGAGATCGCCATCGATAATCACCTTGTCGCCCTCCGTACGGACGGTCAGCGGCAGGCTGGCGTTGGTGGTCAGGAATTCCACGCGGACATCACTACGGGCCTCCGGGGCGACCACAACCCGGGCGACGGCGTCCCGGACCTCCACAGAGGCGGCCTGGGCGGCGCCGGCCAGGGACAGGCCTGCGGCGGCGAGACTGAGGGCGAGAATTGAACGGGCCATGCGCCGCTCCCTTGATTGATCTGTCGCGAAGCTAGCGGCGGAGCGACGAGGGGGCAGCTTAATTCGAGGTCATGACCTGGTGGTCATCTTGGCCCGGCGGCGGCGCTCTTCTCGAAGGCCGCCAGCAGGGCTTCATGCCGCCACTGCTCCCGGGCCTTGTCGCTGGCCTCCACCAGGGCCGCACAGGCGCCCCGGGGCGCGGCTGCGCCAATCTGGCCGCGACAGACCTGCGCCGGCCGAGCGAAGCGGCCTGGATCGGCCCACAGCCCCTCCCCGCTCAGGAAAGAGAAGGCCAGGGCGTTGCGGGCCGAGCGCTTGAGATCCTCATAGGTCGCGCCATAGGCGTGGGCCCGCTCATACTCATGGGACAGGTCGATCCGCAGCAGACCCGCATCGTCAGTGGACAGGCTCACCGGCACCCCGCGGTCGCGCAGCCAGGCATAGGGGTGCTCATCGGGACCAAGCTCCAGGATGACCGCATTGGAGGTGAGATTGACCTCCACCAGGACGCCCGCGCGGGCCATCTCGGCCACCAGGGCCTCCGCACCGGTCTCGTGAGGCAGGTCCACCCCATGGCCGATACGCCGGGCGCCGGCGACGCGCACCGCCTGGGCGATATGGTCGCGCAGATGTTCAGGCGGCGCATAGTCGAAGGTGAGCTCGCCGGCGTGGAGGGCCACCGGCGCCAGCTGGCCCCGGCCGGTGAGAAACCCCACCATCTCCATATGCCGGCTGTAGTTGGCCAGGGCCGTGGGGTGATCCTCCGGCGCCACCATCTGCAGGCCGACCCAGCGGGGATCGGCCTGGACCAGGGCCACGCCGAGCTGCAGCTGGGCGAAGGTGGCCTCCGGCGGCAGGACACGAATCGTCTGGACGAGATAGCGGACGGTGACTTGGCACCCGGGTCGGGGCGCCGGTGTCTCACAGGCCAGCACCTGACGGGCGCGGGCCTCCATGGCGTCGGTCCCGGCGATGGCGGCGCGCACAAGGTCTGGAAGACCTGCAGCGTCGATCTCCGCCTTCATCTGGGCCAGATCATCCTTGAGCCCGACCTTCAGGCCGAGCGCGGCTGCGGGACCCCCCTGAGGGGTGATCATGGCCTCGAGATAGAAGGTGTTCTGGTGGGCCAGGTCATCCATGACCACGGCCAGCATGTCGCCCACTCGGCCAGGGCCCAGACCGCCGATCCGGTCGAACACCCCGAAGAACTGGTCATGGCCTGAGCGATCGAGGAAGCCCGGCTGCCGGGTGCTGAAGCTGTCGAGGAGATCGGAATAGAGCTCGCCGTCCACGATCGCCGCGGCGGCGGGGCGAAGGCCAGGGCGATCGCAGGGGGGCGGCGCCAGGGCGAGCCTGGGCACGTCAACGCAGCGCCCGTCCTCGGCCGCCCAGGCCAGCAGGGTCTCGGGAAACACTGCGCCAGAGATGTGGTTGTGCAGCTCCCCGCCCTTGGGCATGGCCTTGGTGAAGGCGATCCGCTCGCCCGCGCTCATGGCGGCCAGATCTGGGGCGGCGGCGGACGCGCTGGCGAGGCCGAGGGCGAGGATGAACGCCGCCGCGCCGTTGAAGGTCTTCCGATGTCCCATGGCCCCCGCCCCTGA
>JAHUZY010000170.1 GCA_019264505.1 Phenylobacterium sp.
GTCGTCGGCTATTTCATGGCCGTGCTCGACATTCAGATCGTCGCGGCCTCCCTGACCCAGATCCAGGCCGGCATCGGCGCCAACGCCGACCAGATCAGCTGGGTGCAGACCATCTACCTCCTGGCCGAGGTGGTGATCATCCCGCTGACGGCCTACCTGACCCGCATGTTCGGGACCCGGCCGGTCTATGTGGTGGCCGCCGGCGCCTTCATCGTCACCTCGGTGCTGGTGGGCCTGACCACCAGCGTCGAGGCGATGATCGTCATGCGCGCCTTCCAGGGGCTGGCGGCCGGAGCCATGATCCCCTCGGTCTTCGCCACGGCCATGACGGTCTTCCCGCCGGACAAGCGGGTGACGGCCAATGTCATCGTCGGCCTGATCGTGACGCTCGCCCCTACCATCGGCCCGACCCTGGGCGGCCACCTGACCGACGCGCTCGGCTGGCGGTGGCTGTTCTTCATCAATGTCCCGGCCGGCCTGCTGGTGATCTTCCTGGTCGGCCGCTACGCCGATTTCGACAAGGGCGACCCGTCCCTCGGCAAGGGGGTGGACTGGTGGGGCGTGGGCCTGATGACGGTCTTCCTCCTGTCCATGCAGTTCGTCATCGAGGAGGGCGCCAAGGAGGGCTGGTTCGACGAACCCCTGATCCTCTGGCTGACCGTGCTGGCGGGCCTCACCGGCGCGGCCTTCATCTGGCGCCAGCTGACCTACCGCCAGCCCATCGTCTCCCTGCAGCCGTTCAGGGACCGCAACTTCGCCCTGGGCATGGTGATGAATTTCGTGGCGGGGGCGAGCCTGTTTGGCGGCACCTTCATCCTGCCCCTGTTCCTCGGTCAGATTCGTCAGTACTCAGCCGCCGAGGTGGGCACCACCATGCTCATCTCGGGCCTGGTGATGTTCGTCTCCGCCCCCCTGGCCGGCCGGCTGGTGCGGGCCATGGACGCGCGCATTCCCATGGTCATCGGCTTTGGCCTGGCGGCCTACGGAGTGGGGCTGGGCTCGCACGTGACCGCCGACTGGGGCTTCTGGGAGTTCGCCGGCCTGCAGGCCTGGCGGGGCATGGGGGTGATGATGGCGATGATCGCAGCCCAGCAGATGAGCGTCTCGACCCTGCCGCCTTCGATGATGAAGGACGCCTCGGCCCTGGTGAATCTGATCCGCAACATCGGCGGCGCCGTGGGCCTGGCGGTCCTGACCACGGTGCTGAGCCACCAGACGGCGGTCCACTATGGGGACCTGACCGCCGGCATGAGCCTGGGCAGCTTGCAGGCCCAGACCCTGCTGGAGGGCCTGATCGGCATGATGGAGGCCCGGGGCGGTCTCGACGCCGAAGGCGCGGCCCGCAAGGCCCTGGCGGGTCTGCTGCAGCGCGAGGCCGCAGTCCTGGCCTTCGGCGACGCCTTCTTCGTCCTGGCCGCCGGATGCGCTGCGGCCGCCGTGCTCGCCCTGTTCGCCGCCCCGGCCCGGGCGCCGACGCCCCCAGGCGCCCGCTGATGCCCCGGATCGTCGGTCAGATCGACCAGGCCAAGAGCCAGGCCATATTGGACGCCGCCGCCGAGGTGCTGGGCACGGGCGGCCTGTCGGCGCCCATGGACGAGATCGCCCGCCGGGCCTGCGTCTCAAAGCAGACCATCTACAACCACTATGGCTCCAAGGCCGAGCTGATCCGGGCCATTGTCGACCGCCGGGTGGAGGAGATCGCCGCCCCTCTGCTGGCGCCCGGCGCGCAGGATCATCCGCAGGAGGCCCTGGCCGGCTTTGGCCGGGTGATGCTGGAGCTGGTGCTCCGGCCCCTGGGCCGCTCGATGCTGAAGATGACGGTGCAGGCGGCCGACGACATGCCCGACCTCGCCCGGGCCTTCTATGAGGCGGGCCCCAAGACCTCACGGCGGCGGTTGGCGGAGTTCCTGCGGGAGGAGACCCTGGCCGGGCGGCTGGCGGTGGACGATCCCGATCAGGCCGCCGACTTCTTCGCCGGCATGGTGATCGGGGTGCGCCAGATCGCAGGCCTGCTCGGGGTCGAGCAGGCCTCCGAGCCTGAGGTCATCGAACAGGTGGCGCAGGAGGCCGCGCGGCGGTTCCTGCGGGCCTATGGGGTCGACTGAGCCGGGGCGCTTCAGCCCTCGGCGTCGTCGGCCAGACCCATGATGTGGAAGCCCGCGTCCACATGCACCACCTCGCCGGTGGTGGAGCGGCCAAGATCGGACATCAGCCACAGCGCCGCGCCGGCGACGCCCTCCATGGAGGTGTCCTCCTTCATGGCCGACATGGCCCGGCCCTGGGCCAGCATGCCGCGGCCGCCGGAAATGCCCGCCAGGGACAGGGTGCGCATGGCGCCGGCCGAGATGGCGTTGACCCGGATGCCCTTGGGGCCGAGGTCCCGGGCGGCGTAACGGGTGGCCGCCTCAAGCCCGGCCTTGGCCACGCCCATGGTGTTGTAGTTCGGAATGGCCCGCTCGGCGCCCAGATAGGTCATGCAGACGATGGAGCCGCCATTGGGCATCAGGGCCGCGGCGCGCCTTGCGCAGTCCACGAATGAGAAGACCGAGATGTCCATGGCCCGCAAGAAGCCCTCGCGGGTGGTGTTCTCGACGAACGAGCCCTTGAGCTCGTCCTTGTTGGCGAAGGCGATGGAGTGGACGAAGAAGTCGATCTCGCCCAGCGAGTCGGCCACCACCTTGAAGGCGGCGTCCATGGCGGCGTCATCGGTGACGTCCACCGGGGCGATGGTCTTGACCCCCAGCTGGTCGGCCAGGGGCTGAACCCGGCGCTCCATGCCCGGCAGGTGCAGGAAGGCCATCTCCGCGCCTTGGGCGGCCAGTTGCGAGGCGATGCCGAAGGCGATGGACTGGTGGTTGGCGACCCCGGTCACCACCCCCTTCTTGCCCTTCATCAGTTCGCCCTTGGGCATGTCGTAGTCGTCAGCCATGGCTTCCTCGCCGTTCTGTCGAATCGTAGGTTTCGCCGCGCTCTAGCCGGCCTTGGCCATGACCAGGCAGCCATTGGTGCCGCCGAAGCCGAAGCTGTTGGACATCACCGTCTCGAAGGCCCCGTCCCGACGATCCATCAGGATCGGCATGTCGGCGAAGGCCGGGTCGAGGTTTTCGATATGGGCGCTCTTGGCCATGAAGTCGTTGTTGAGCATCAGCAGCGAATAGATCGCCTCCTGGGCGCCGGCGGCCCCCAGGCTGTGGCCGGTCAGGGACTTGGTGGACGAGATGAAGGGGGCGTCCTTGCCGAACACGTCGCGGACCGCCTGCATCTCCTTGGCGTCCCCCACGGGCGTCGAGGTGCCGTGCGGGTTCAGATAGTCGATCTTGCGGCCGCCCAGACCTTCCATGGCCAGGTTCATGCAGCGCACCGCGCCTTCGCCGGACGGGGCGACCATGTCGAAGCCGTCGGAATTGGCGGCGTAACCGATGATCTCGCCATAGATCTTCGCGCCGCGGGCCTTGGCCCGTTCCCACTCTTCCAGCACCACGACGCCCGCGCCGCCGGCGATCACAAAGCCGTCGCGGGCCTCGTCATAGGCCCGGCTGGCCGTGGACGGCCGGTCGTTGAAGTTGGAGCTCATGGCGCCCATGGCGTCGAACAGGCACGACAGGCTCCAGTCCAGCTCCTCGGTGCCGCCGGCGAACATCACGTCCTGCTTGCCCAGCTGGATCTGCTCATAGGCCGAGCCGATGCAGTGGGTGGAGGTGGCGCAGGCCGAGGAGATGGAGAAGTTCAGGCCGCGGATCTTGAACCAGGTGGCCAGCGTCGCAGACGCGCCCGAACTCATGGCCTTGGGCACGGCGAAGGGGCCGATGCGCTTGGGGCCGCGGGTGCGGGCTGTCTCGGCGGCCTCGATGATGACCTTGGTGGACGGACCGCCGGAGCCGACGATCAGGCCGGTCTTCTCGTGGCTCACCTCATCGGGCGTCAGGCCCGAATCGGCGATGGCCTGCTCCATGGCGATGTGGCCATAGGCGGTGCCCGGCGCCAGGAAGCGCGCCGCGCGGCGGTCGACCAGGGATTCCCAGTCGATGGCCGGATCGCCGTGCACCTGGCTGCGGAAGCCGAGTTCGGCATATTCCGGCGCTGCCGTAATGCCTGAACGGGCGTCCCGCAGGGAGGCGAGAACCTCCTCGGCGGTCTTGCCGATGGATGAAACGATACCGATTCCGGTGATGGCGACCCGGCGCATGCTCGCTCCCGTTCCGTTCCTGGCGTGTTTAGCGCTGATAGAGGCCGACGCGGAGATCCTGCGCCGTGTAGATCACATTGCCGTCCGCCTCGAGCACGGCGTCGCCGATGCCCATGACCAGCCGGCGGTTGATGACCCGCTTCATCTCGACCTTGTAGGTCACGACCTTGATGTCGGGGGTGACTTCGCCGGCGAACTTGACCTCGCCGCAGCCCAGGGCCCGGCCGCGGCCCTTGCCGCCGATCCAGCCGAGATAGAACCCGACCAGCTGCCACATGGCGTCCAGGCCCAGGCTGCCGGGCATCACGGGATCGTTGATGAAGTGGCAGTCGAAGAACCAGAGGCCCGGATTGATGTCGAATTCGGCCTCGATATAGCCCTTCCCGTGGGCGCCGCCGTCATTGTTGATCGTGGTGATGCGATCAAACAGCAGCATGGGCGGCGCGGGCAGCTGGGCGTTGCCGGGTCCGAACATCTCGCCGCGGGCGCAGGCCAGCAGGTCGTCCAGCTCGTAGCGGCTCTTGGGCTCGTGAATGGTCATGCGCCGCCTTTTCAGCTCGGACGATAACAAAAGAAGGGTCAGGCCCTAGCACGAGGCCAAGGCGGGGCTCAACGACATTGGACAGGGGCGGCTACGCCCCAGAGCCCGGTTTCCGGCGTCCAACCCCTGACGCCCTCAAGGCTCAGGCGGCACCAGCCCTTTTCGCATTTGTCCAGGCTGGCGATGGAGCGGGGGTTCACATAGGCGGTGATCTGCGCCTCGGCCCTCGGCCGGCGGCGCAGGGCCACAGGCTCGGCGCCC
>JAHUZY010000035.1 GCA_019264505.1 Phenylobacterium sp.
GCGGCCAGACCCACGAAAGCAATCAGCCCCGTCTGCGCCCCGGCCGCGCCGGTGGCGACGGTGTGGCGGCTGCAGGTCTCCTACTGGAAGATCGGCGTCGGGGTCGAGGCGTCCCTGGAGGGGCCCCAGGCCCGCAAGGTCCGCCGCGCCGGCGCCGAGGCCGACCGTGACACTCTGAGTGCGCTCACCCGCCAGCCTCTGCGCGCGCTCCGGCCGCAGCAGCCCCTGGACATCGGCCTGTTCGAGGTGCGCCCGCCCGAGGCTCCGCACATTGTGATCGCCGACGAATGACCGCCGCAGTTTCGGGCCTGGCGCCCAGCCTGGATGACATGGCCACCCTGGCCGAAGCCGCCTTCGACCGTCTCCCGGCGCAATTCCGGCAGATGACCGGACACGTGCTGATCCGGGTCGACGACTTCCCTGACCAGGAAACCCTGGACGCCCTGGAGATCGAGGACCCCTTCGACCTGACGGGCCTCTATCACGGGGTGGACCTGGCCCATCGCTCGGTGCTGGACCCGGAAACCCAGCCGTCCATGGTGCTGCTCTATCGGCGGCCGATCCTCGATGAATGGGCCGCCCGGGGCGACGTCTCCCTCGAAGAGCTGGTCAGCCACGTCCTGGTGCATGAGATCGGCCACCATTTCGGTCTGTCAGATGACCAGATCGAGGCGATCGAGGCGGCGGCCGACTGAGCCGTCCTCGCCCGGGAGGCGAAAGTGACGCCCCCGTCATCTTCTTGACTGAACAGGGTTCATGTGCATGACTTCGCCCCAGATCGAAGGGGCTGCCCGCAAGGTGCGGAGCCAGGGCCGTAGAGCCTGCCCCCATCGCCTGGAGGACGTAGACATGGCCGCTGACGGCAACATCACCAAGGACATCATCTACGACGCGGTGTCGCCCGACGACTTCGAGTCCATGCTGGAGCTGGATCGCTACAACGCGCGCTCCACGGCCTTCGACAAGATCATCTCGGCGACGCACGATCACTTCTGGGATCCGCTCGACAAGAAGTACATCGACTTCGACGAGCCCTTCGACATGGAAAACCAGATGATCCTGCCGGAGGACATGATCATCTCCATGTCCACCGACTATGTCTCCAATCACCTCAGCGACTGGAAGACCCGGGTCCGCTTCGTGAACCAGTCGGCCCTGCGGTCTTTCTCCTCCATCCTGCATGGCGAGCAGGGCGCGCTGAACCTGTCGGCCAGCCTCTGCCATGTCCTGAAGGACCAGGGCGCCCAGGAATACGCCGCCAACCAGACCCGCGAGGAAGCCCGTCACGTCACCGGCTTCGCCAAGTACATCAAGGCCCGCTGGGGCCGGCCGGTGGAATGCGGCCCGACGCTGAAGACCCTGCTGGTCGACATCATCGGATCCCCTGAGGTCTATAAGAAGATCATCGGCATGCAGATGCTGGTGGAAGGCCTGGCCATGGGCGCCTTCGCCACCTTCTTCAACAATATCAACGACCCGACCGGCAAGAAGCTGCTCCAGCTGGTGATGACCGACGAGGCCTTCCACCACAAGTTCGGGAAGATCTGGGCCGACCGGACCATCCCGCATCTGAACCCCGAAGAGCACGCCATCATCGAGGACTGGGCGGCCCACTGCTTCCAGACCCTGCTGTTCAACCTGGTCTCCCCGAGCCAGCAGCGCGACCTCTATGAGGAGTTCGGCCTGGATCCGGACAAGGTGATCGCCGAGATGGCCGAAATGGTCACCGACGAGACCCGCCGGGAGAATATGAAGGAGCAGACCAACATCTTCCGGGTGCTGGTGAAGACCCTTCTGAACGCCGGCATCATCACCGACCGGACCCGCGCCTTCTACGCCATCTATGTGGACATGGACGAACTGAAGGCCGAGGGCGACCGCATGGTCGGCGACGACATCGCCGAGGAGGGGATCAAGTACCTCCAGGAGATCAACTTCAAGGATCGCCGGGCCGCGCCGGTGACCATCGCCGCCGAGTAAGGCGAAGGTCCTCTCGAACCTGACGACGACGCCCGCCGGATCCCCGGCGGGCGTTTTTCGTTGGCTCGCTCTCAAAACTGACGCCGGTGTCACGGTTTCCTTTGACGAACGGCGGTCTGGGAGTCAGGCTCTTTTCCCAAGGACAGAGCCGCCCATCCGTGGCGACAGCGGGGCCAACCCGCATGCGGAACTAAGGGCGCCGGCAATCCCACATCATTCCAGGAGGAACGAATGGCCGCCGACGGCAACATTACCAAGGACCTGATCTACGACGCCGTGGCGCCGGATGATTTCGAGTCCATGCTTGAGCTGGACCGCTACAACAACCGGTCCACCGCCTTCGACAAGATCATCTCCGCGACCCACGACCACTTCTGGGATCCGCTGGACAAGAAGTACATCGACTTCGACGAGCCCTGGGACATGGACAACCAGCCCCTGGTGCCCGAGGAACTGAACGTCGCCCTGCAGACCGAATATGTCAGCAACCATCTGAACACCCCGAGCCTGCGCGCCCAGTTCATCAACAAGTCGCTGCTGCGGTCCTTCTCCTCGATCCTGCATGGCGAGCAGGGCGCGCTGAACCTCTCGGCCAGCCTCTGCCACGTGCTCCTGGATCAGGGGGCGCAGGAATACGCCGCCAACCAGACCCGCGAAGAGGCCCGTCACGTCACGGCCTTCGCCAAATACATCAAGGCCCGCTGGGGCCGGCCGGTGGAATGCACCAAGGTCCTGCAGGACCTGCTGGTCGACATCATCGGTTCGCCGGAGGTCTACAAGAAGATCATCGGCATGCAGATGCTGGTGGAGGGCCTGGCCATGGGCGCCTTCGCCACCTTCTACCAGAAGCTCAACGACCCGCTCGGCCGCAAGCTGATGCAGCTGGTGATGACCGACGAGGCCTTCCACCACAAGTTCGGGAAGATCTGGGCCGACCGCACCATTCCCAAGCTGAGCCCGCAGGAACACGAGATCATCGAGGACTGGGCGGCCCACTGCTTCCAGGTGCTGCTGTTCAACCTCGTCTCCCCCAGCGAGCAGCGCGACCTCTATGAGGAGTTCGGCCTCGACCCCGACAAGGTGCTGGAAGAGATCCAGAAGCTGGCCACCGACGAGGCCCGGCGCGAGGACATGAAGGAATCGACCAACATCTTCCGGGTGTTGATCAAGACCCTGCTGAACGCCGGCATTATCACCGACCGCACGCGGGCCTTCTACGGGATGTATGTGGACATGGAGGAGCTGAAGAACGAAGGCGACCGCATGGTCGGCGACGACATCGCCGAGGAAGGGATCATCTATCTCCAGGCGATCAACTTCAAGGAACGAGCCCTGAAGCCCGTCACCATCGCGGCCGAATAGCCCACCGATTGACCACGGTTGCGACGCCCGCCGGCCCGTGTCGGCGGGCGTCCTTGTTCCAGGCGCATTGTTTTTTTATCTTCGGGCGCATGCTGATCACCCCCACCTCCCATCGCCTTATCCCCGGCCTGGCGCTCGCCGCCGCCCTGCTGGCCGCCGCGCCGATGGCCAGCGCTGCTGCGCCAGAGCCCGCCAGCCAGGTTGAGCTGACCAAGATGACCGGCCGCTGGTACGAGGTGGCCCGCACCCCCAACGCCATGCAGAAGGCCTGCGAGGCGGCGACGGCCGACTGGACCCGGGCGGGCGCCGGCTATTCGGTGGTGCAGACCTGCCGCCGTGGCGCGCCTGATGGGCCAAAGAAGGAATGGAAGGCCAGCGCCACCCCGGTCGATCCGGTGAAGAACGCCAAGTTCAAGCTCTCCTTCTTCGGTGGTGTGATGAACCAGGAATACTGGGTGCTCGACCATCGCACGGACCAGGGCTGGCTGATCATGGGCACGCCGGGCGGCAACTATGTCTGGCTACTGTCCAAGGCCCCGCAGCTGACCGCCTCGGTCCGCGCTCAGGCCATCGCTCGCATCAAGCAGCTCGGCTACGACACCTCGAAACTGGAATTCCCCCAGCAGGTCCGCTGAGGCCTCGCCGGCGCCCCCTTGCGCCCGGAACGAAGCCCGAACATTGTGGCGGCATGGATCTCGTCCTCACCACCTGCGCCCCCGCCTCCCGCCCGCAGATCACCCAGGCGGTGACCCGCGGCGCCGCCCGGTTGCTGGCGGCGCTGGGCTATGCGCCGCTGACCGAGGTGTGTCTGCCCAATGGCCGCCGGGCCGATCTGATGGCCCTGGGGCGCCGCGGCGACCTCTTCATCGTCGAGGTGAAGTCCAGCCTGGAAGACTACCGGACCGATCTGAAATGGCGGGAATATGCGCCCTATTGCGACGCTTTCGCCTTCGCTGTGGCCCCAGAATTCCCCCAGGATATCCTTCCTGAGGACCCGGGCCTGATCGTGGC
>JAHUZY010000055.1 GCA_019264505.1 Phenylobacterium sp.
CCAGGGGATGGCCGTGGGGGGTGGCCGCCGGCACGCCCGCCGCCGCCGTCCAGGCCTGGCCGATCAGACCGGGAAACGCCGCTTCGGCCTGGACGGCGAGGCCAGCAGCCACCTCCAGATCAACGCCTTCGCGGCCCTCCCCCACCTCCATCGTGGCGCCGACCAGCAGGCCATGGCGTGAGGGGGCGGCATAGGCGCCCGGACCGCGCAGGACCGGTCCCTGATAGTCGAGGGCGCCATAGCGCAGAATGTGCCCCCGGATCGGCGTAAGCGCCGCCAGCTCCGGGGCGGCGTCCAGGAAGTCCCGCGAAGCGCCGGTGGCCACCACCAGCAGGTCGTATGCCCCCGGTCTCAGCGGTTCGGAAACCAGCGTGACCCCGAGACCCTGGGCGGCCTGCATCAGCCGGCGCAGGTCCGCCGCGTCCGCCCGCCAGTCGCCGGGAACCCTCAGGCCACCCCAGCCGCGGGCGCCCTGTCCCGCCAAGGCGGGGGGTGTGGCGCCATCCGCAGTAGACAGGGCGAAGCCCAATTCCGCGGCCGCGGCGCTCAGGGCAGACAGCCGCGCCTCATCCCCAACGAGAACGGCGCCGGACCGGTCCAGCTCAAGGCCATGGGCTACGGCGAAGTCAGGCCACAGGTCCTGGGCGGCCATCAGAAGGTCAAGGTGGGGCGCGGCGGTGGGATCGGTCAGGGCTTCGCTGAGCGGCGCCAGCATTCCTGCGGCCACAGCGGAGGCGTTGGAATGGTCCAGTCCTGGATCATGGACGGTGACCACCGCCCCGGCCCGGGCGAGGGACAGGGCGCTGGCCAGGCCGAAGACGCCGGCGCCGGCCACGGCGACTCTCAAAGGGGAGTTCATGAGGCTAACGACCCATCTGGGGGCGGAAAATCAAGCGGAACCGGCCGCTATCACTCCGGGTTGCAGCAGTCCCGCACGGAGGTTCAGCCCATGGCCGAAGCGCTCTCCCTGACCGTTCCCAAGCCGATCGACGATCTGGCGCGTGATGTTCTGCAGCTGGCCTGCGACCGGGACCTCAAGCTCGCCACAGCGGAAAGCTGCACTGGCGGGCTGCTTGCCTCCCTGCTGACCGATATCCCCGGCTGCAGCCACGCCTTCGAGCGGGGCTTCGTCGTCTATACGGACGCGGCGAAACACGAACTGCTGGGGGTGCGCCCGTCGATCCTCGACATCGAAGGGGCTGTCTCGGAAGCCGCCGCCCTGGCGCTGGCCCAGGGCGCGCTGGATCGGTCTCAGGCCGACGTGGTCGCCGCCATCACCGGCTTTACGGACGCCGGCCCCTCGCCGGAGGAAGAGGCCGGCCTGGTTCATTTCGCCAGCGTCCGCCGGGGCTCTAGCCCACGCCATCGACGGATGCGGTTTGGCGATATCGGCCGGGCAAGGGTGCGCCAGGCGGCGCTGGAGACCGCGCTGCGCATGATGCGTGAGGACATCCTGGCGATCTGAGCCTCAGCGCCGTCCGAACAGCAACTCCAGCCCCTGGATCACATCCTCCATGAGCTCGTCGGCGCGATCGGCGTCGGAGGCGCGCAGAGAGGCGGCCCCATGGCCGCAGGCCCAGACCGCCCAGGCGATCTTGTCGATCTGATCGGCGTCCTTGCGGGCCGGCAGGGCCACGGCGACGGCGGCCTGGAGCACGGCGAAACAGCGGGTCCTGGCCTGTTCAACGCCCGGATGGGTGGCGACCGCAGGATCGAACATCAGACCGAACATGGCGCTATCGGTCTTTGAATAGGCGAAATAGGCCCGGGCCAGGGTGCGGATCCGCGTGCCCTCCACCGCAGAGTCCTGGGCGGCCGTGAGACGGCGCTCCAGCTCCTGAAACCCGGCGGCGGCCAGTTCCGCCAGGAGCTCAGCCTTGCCGGAATAGTGATGATAGACCGAGCCTGCGGCGATGCCGGCGCGTCCGGCCAGGGTGCGAAGGTTCAGCTGGGCGACGCCACCCTCCTCCACGATGGCGCGGGCCTCCTCGAGCAGCTGCGCCCGGAGGTTTCCCACATGATAGCGCCGACGGGCGGCGACGTCGGACCAAGCCATACGGCTCCCAACCCTGGTGTTACGCAAAACCCTCGCTCACCCATGATTGAGCCGGACAACCGATGCGAAGTCCAGGGGCCGAACCTGCGGCGGTTTGGAACCCGGACGACCGGGGTGGCGTTTTCCTGTGACTTGCAGAACTGGATGAAGGACGATGCCCCAGGCGATCCGGAACGATACCTGTTACAGCGGCGACCAGGACGGTCGTGGGCGCTGGCCTGTTCGGCGCAGCGTCCTGTTTGTGCTCGCCGCCTCCGCGGCCCTTTGGATGCTGATCCTGGCGCCGGCTGCCGCGCTTTAAGGCCGGCTGGTCAGGTGATGCAGGACGATACCGCTGGTGGTGGCCACGTTCAGTGAGTCGAATCCGCCGGCCATCGGAATGCGCAAGGTTGCGCAGCGGCTCAGGATGTCGGGCGGCAATCCCGGCCCCTCGGCCCCAAACACCACAGCTGTCCGCGCCGCCGGACGATAGTCCTTGAGGTCCTGTCGCCCCGACGGACTCAGGGCCACCACTTCGAATCCCGCTCCTTCAAGCAGGCCCACCAGATCGTCGGCCGGCTCCAGCCTGGCATAGGGCGTGATGAGCGCGGCGCCGACGGAGACCCGCAGCGCCTTGCGGTACAGCGGATCACAGCAGGTCGGATCGAGCAGGACGGCGTCCACGCCAAAGGCTGCGGCGTTGCGGAACAGGCCGCCCATATTGTCGTGGTTGCCGACGCCATGGACCACGGCGACCCGCGCCCGGGGACCCAGGCCTTCGATCAGACGGCTCGCACTCGGTATCGCCCGCCGCCGGCCAAGGCCAAGCAGACCCCGGTGGATCGGGAAGCCGACGATGGCGTCCATCACCTTTTGCTCAGCCACATAGACCGGCGTGGCCGCACCGTTCTGGCCGATCAGCTCGGCCAGGCGCTCCGCCCGATCGGCGGCCGCCAGCAGAGCCACCGGTTCGCAGAGGGGCGAGGCCAGCAGATGACGCAGCACCACCTCCCCTTCGGCCACGAACAGGCCTCGGCGACCCACCAGATCCCGCTCGCGTACGTCCAGGAACGGCTCCACCCGGGGATCGGCGGGGTCCGAGATGACCGTGAAGGACGGCGACAAACAGCGCTCCTGAAGTTGCGGCGAAGAATCCCGCTCTGGGCGAACGGGAAAAGTTGACGCCGGCGTCATCTTTAGCCTATCGTGGGTCAAAATCTGGAGGATTCCCATGGCTGACGGTACGGTTGATATTCTGAAGGACGCGCGGGCCAAGGCCTACGCCACCCCCCTTGATCAGCTCAATCCGGCTCAGCCCGAGCTGTTCCAGGCCAACGCCATGTGGCCGATCTTCGAGCGGCTGCGGAAGGAAGACCCGGTCCACTTCACCGCCGAGAGCGAGTACGGGCCTTACTGGTCGATCACCAAGTACAACGACATCATGGCGGTGGACACCAACCACCAGGTCTTCTCCTCCGAGCCCGGCATCACCATCGCCGACCAGGATGGCGAGGAAGGTCCCCTGCCGATGTTCATCGCCATGGACCCGCCCAAGCACGACGTCCAGCGCAAGACCGTCAGCCCCGCCGTCTCGCCGATGAACCTGGCGATCCTCGAGCCGCTGATCCGCGAGCGCGCCGCCAAGATTCTCGACAGCCTGCCGATTGGCGAGGAGTTCGACTGGGTCGACAAGGTGTCGATGGAACTCACGGCCATGACGCTCGCCACCCTGTTCGACATGCCGCAGGAAGACCGCCGCAAACTGACCTACTGGTCTGACGTGGTCACCGCGGTGCCCGGCCATGGCCTGATCGACACCCTCGAAGAGAAGATGCAGATCTTCATCGAGTACCATGGCTACTTCACCGAGCTGTGGAACCAGCGGGTCAACGCCGAACCGGCTGGCGACCTGATCTCCATGCTGGCCCATGGGCCTGAGACCCGGAACATGACCCCGCGGGAGTATTTCGGGAACATCGTGCTGCTGACCGTCGGCGGCAATGACACAACCCGCAACACCATCACCGGCAGCCTCTATGCGCTGAACCAGAACCCCGACCAGTACGCCAAGCTGCGGGCCAACCCCGAGCTGATCCCGTCCATGGTGTCGGAGACCATCCGCTGGCAGACCCCGCTGGCCCACATGCGTCGTCGCGCCACCCAGGACTTCGAGATGGGCGGCAAGACCATCAAGAAGGGCGACAAGGTCGTCATGTGGTACGTCTCGGGCAACCGTGACGACGAGGTCATCCACAACCCCGACAGCTACATCATCGACCGCGAGCGTCCGCGTCAGCACATCTCCTTCGGCTTTGGCATCCACCGCTGCGTGGGCAACCGCCTGGCCGAGCTGCAGCTGAAGATCATCTGGGAAGAGATCATGAAGCGCTTCCCCGACATCCAGGTGGTGGAAGAGCCCAAGCGCGTCTTCTCGACCTTCGTGAAGGGCTATGAATCCATGAAGGTGGTCATCCCCTCGCGTCTCTAGTCAGCGCCCGCCTCCGGCAGGCTCCAAGCCCCGTCGCCCCACCAGGCGGCGGGGCTTTTGCTTTGGCGGGGCCGCCGGCAGGCGGTATGCGAAGGCCATGAAACCGTGGATCTGTCTCGACACCGCCCAGATGCCCGACGGGGGCGGCGAGCTGCGCCTGATGCGCCGCGACGTCGAATTCTCGATCATGGCCGGGTCCATCGAGCTGATGAACAGCCGGCTCAGCGGATCGGAAGAGGCCCTGGCGACTCTGGCCTGGGACCGGCTGGGCGGGCGCCCTGCGCCGCGGGTGCTGATCGGTGGCCTCGGCATGGGCTTCACCCTGCGGGCGGCCCTCGCAGTGCTCCCGGCTGACGCGAAGATCACCGTGGGGGAGCTTGTTCCAGAGGTCGTCGCCTGGGCTCGTGGCCCGCTGGCCGAGGTCTTTCAGGGCTGCCTGGATGATCCCCGCGTCAGCATCCACACCGGCGATGTCGCCCCCCTGATCGCCGCGGCGCCAGCCGCCTGGGACGCCATCCTGCTGGATGTGGACAATGGCCCCGAAGGCCTGACGCGCAGGGCCAATGACAGCCTCTATGACTTGGCCGGCCTCGCCCGCGCCCGGGCCGCCCTGCGCCCGGGGGGGGTTCTGGCCGTCTGGTCTTCGGCCCCGGATGAGGGCTTCACCCGCCGGATGAAGCGCAGCGGGCTGGCGACCGAGGTCGTGAAGGTGGCGGCCCGCAAGGGCGGCCGCGGCGCCCGCCACGTGATCTGGCTCGGCGTGCGGCGTTAGGGGTCGGGAAAAAGAAATACGGCTCCAAGGCGACTTAATGCTGCACCGCAGCATTACCTCTCTGTACGCTATCGCCGACAGGAACCGCTATGCCGAGCCTCGCAGACACCACCGCCGTGCTTAAGCGCGCCAGACGGGTCGCCGCCGGAACGTCCCGGGGCGGGCCTGACGGCCCGCGACAGATGGTGGCGACGACAGATTTCGGGGCCAATCCCGGCGGCCTTCGGATGTTGAGCTACACCCCTGAGGGCCTGCCCAGCGACGCCCCGCTGGTCGTCGTCCTCCACGGCTGCACCCAGGGCGCCGAAGCCTTCGCGCAAGGATCCGGCTGGCTCACCCTCGCTGATCGCTTTGGGTTCGCCGTGGTGGCGCCCGAGCAGGTGTCCGGCAACAATCCCAACCGCTGTTTCAACTGGTTCGTCCCGGCCGACATCACCCGAGGTGGAGGAGAAGCCGCCTCGATCGCCGCCATGACGGCCCATGCGACGGCCAGGTTCGAGACCGACGCCGATCGGGTCTTCGTGTCCGGGCTGTCGGCCGGAGGCGCCATGGCCGCGGTGATGCTGGCGACCTATCCCGATGTCTACGCCGGCGGGGCCATTGTCGCCGGCCTGCCCTACGGCGTCGCCACCAGCGTGGGCGAGGCCCTGCAGGTCATGCGGCGGTCCGATCATCGGGACGCCGCGGCCCTGGCCGCCCTGGTGCGCGGGGCCGCCCCCCAAGGCGCCCGGACGCCTCGGATTTCCATCTGGCAGGGGGCCGCAGACTCCACGGTGAGCCCCGCCAACGCCGAGGCGCTCCTCCGCCAGTGGGCCGGGGCCCTGGGCCTGGCCACCGAGCCGGACGAACTCCTGTCCCTGACCGGTCGCAGCCACGCCATCTGGCGCTCACCCCAAAACGGCGTTGTCCTGTTGGAGCGCCATCTGATCGATGACCTCGGCCATGGGACGCCGCTTGCCACGGGCGGACCGGAGGGCGTCGGAGCGACGGCCCCCTATATGCTTGAAGCCGGCGTCTCCGCCGCCCTGGAGAGTCTCCGCTTCTGGGGGGTGGCCCCTGATGCGGCCGCGAGCGCTTCGGACGTGACAGTCGCGCCCGCCCCGCCAATGTCCGAGGCCGAACACGGGGCGGTGGGCGAGATGGTCATGCGGTCGGTTTCAGGCCACGTCTCTGCCTCGGTGCAGGCGGTGATCGCCAAGGCCCTGAGAACGGCGGGTCTGCTGCGCTGAGGCGAGCCTGCCTATCTGGGGCCTATCTCGAGCCCGCCGGGGCCAATCTCCACGTCGTTCTCCAGCGGATCGCCCTCATCCGGCAGTTCGGGGATGTCCAGGCCAGGCCGTCCCCCGGCCGGCAGCTCACTGGGCTGGGCCGCCGGCTGGTCATCAGGGTTGGGCAGAATTTCAGGATCAGGCATGGCGCTCTCCGGCGGTCAGTCGCCAGGTGCAACGCCAGCCACGCCCCATGCGATCCCTGTCATTTTTTGGGGCTGAACCTTGGCCCGGCTTCGGGGTTTAGCCGGGATGAAACAGCTCGGCCTCCTCCCCTCCGCCCTCATCGGCGCCGTCGCCAGCGCCCGGTCCATGACGCCCATGGCCACGCTGGCGGCCGCTCGGCTCGCTGGACGCCGCACCCCTGGCGCGCTGGTCCTGCTGGACCATCCGCTGTTCAAGTTCGGCGCCCTGGCCATGGGGGTCGGCGAACTGTTCGGCGACAAGATGAAGTCGGCCCCGGATCGGACGGTCTTCCTCGGGCTGCTGGCGCGGG
>JAHUZY010000076.1 GCA_019264505.1 Phenylobacterium sp.
CCCGGCCGCCCAGGCCCAGGCGCAGCTGGACGCCCTCAGCCTCGCCTCTGGCGGCGGGGCCAGCGGTCTGGCCGCCCAGCTGTTCGCCGCCGTCGAGCCAATGGACCAGGTGCAGGTCGAAAGCCTGATCGTCATGCCGGACGGCTCGGCGCGGGCCGCGCTCAGCCACGCCGCCTATTCGGACGGGGAGAGGCTGGCCCAGGCGCTGCAGGCCGCGGGGCTCACCGTGCGGGTCGAGGGCTCCCGCGAAGAGGGCGGCCGGGTGATCAGCGACGTCATTCTGGGAGCCCGATGATGAGAAACTGGTGGATCGGCCGGAGCCCCCGCGAGCAGGTGCTGCTGGGCCTGCTGGGGGCGTTGTTCGCCGGCTTCCTGATCTGGTTCGGCCTCGCCGCGCCATTGCAGGGCGCAGCCCGGGACGCTGAGGCGCGCCTGACGCGCGCCCTGGCCGATGAGGCGGTGGTGGACGCCGCCGTCGCCGAGATCGCGCGCCTGGGCGAGCGCCCTCCTACAGCGCGATCAGCCCCTGTCGAACAGCTGGTGGCGGAGACGGCCGCGAGCGCAGGCCTGGACGTCATCCGCATCGAGGCGGCCGACGGGGACAGTGTTCAGGCTGTGGTTTCGGGACCCAGTACGGCGGTCCTGCCCTGGATCGCCCTGCTGCAAGCCGAACATGCGGTGGCGGCCAGGCATCTGACCCTGCTCAAGGGGGATGTGGGCCAGCTGGATGTGGACGCCACGTTTGTCGGCCTGGCCCCATGAGGCGCTGGGATGGGCCGATAACCGCACAGGCCCTGGGCGGCGTCTTTGTCGCCCTGACCATGATCCTGGTGCTCGCCATGGCGCCGCTCAGTCTTGTCGTGGCCGGCCGCGCCGAGGCCGCGGGGCTGACGGCGGCGAGCGTGAGCGGGACGGTGTGGCGCGGACGGCTGGGAGATGCGGCCTTCGGCGGGGTCCGCCTGGGCGACGTGCAGATCGGTGTCTCACCCCTGGCGCTGCTGGCGGCCAAGATCAGCCTGGGCTTTGAGGGCGAGGCGCTGCGCGGTGGCCTCAGCCTGGGTCCGCGTCGAACCCGGCTGCGGGACGTGGATGCGGATCTGCCCTTGGCGAGCCTCGCGCCCGACGCGGGCCTCATAGGTCGGGTTCGCCTGCGGGCCTTCGGTGTGGCCTTGCGCGGAGGTCAATGCCGGGAGGCCGAGGGCGCGGTTGCGCTCGACCAGCTCAGCCTGGCCGGGCTGGACTTGCCAGCCCTGTCGCTGAACGGCTCGCCCGCCTGCGCAGGCGCCGATCTGGTGATCCCCCTGAGCGGCCAGGCCGAGGGGGTCGATGTGGCGGGAGATTTGCGGATCAGCCCGGGCGGGGCCTACCGGATGGGGCTGACCGTGCGCACGACCCGCCCGGAGGTGGACCTGGCCCTGGGCGCAGCCGGCGCCCAACAGACCCTGGGCGGGCGCCAGATGCAGGTGGCCGGCCGCCTGGGCGTCAGCTGAGACCCAGCGGGCCGTAGAGCCAGGTCAGCCAGACGCCCAGGGCCAGGAAGACGCCGAAGGCGATGGGCTGGTCGCCGCCCACGGGCCGCCCCCGCCAGCGCTGAACCAGAACGAAGGCGAGCCCGGCGGCCGCGGCGATCAGCAGGATGCTGGGCAGGGCCAGCGCCCCGCACCAGGCGCCGCCGCCAGCCAGCAGATAGGCGTCGCCGCCGCCCAGACCCTCACGCCCGCGGAAACGCCGATAGGCCATAGACAGCAGGGTCAGGGCGGAGAAACCGATCGCCGCGCCCAGGGCGTGTTCCACCAGGACGCCCTGGGCGGCGGCCACGGCCAGGCCCGAGACGATGAGGGGCAGGGTAAGGGCGCGGGGCAGCCAGAAGTGCTCGGCGTCCAGCAGGGCCAGCAGCAGAAGCTGCCAGGCGAGCACCGCGCCGAGGAAGCCTGCGGCCGAGGGATGAACGGCGACGGCCCAGAGCGCCAGGGCGGGACAGGCCAGCTCCAGGGCCAGGAAGCGCCGCGGAATGGCCGCCCCGCAGGTGCGGCAACGGCCCCGCAGGAGGATGAAGGACAGGATCGGAATGAGGTCGAGGGGGCCAAGCGTCCGCCCGCAGGACGGACAGGCCGAGCGGCCCAGGATGACGGGCCTGCCCTCGGGCAGTCTCAGGCTCATCAGGCCAAGAAAGCTGCCGACAAAGGGGCCGAGCAGAACGGCGGCGATCAGCCAGCTCAGATCGGCTTGCAGGGGCATGGGATGCAGGTTTCGGCGGGGCCGGAGCCCCGCCGGTCACCACTTAGTCAGGCCGACCCATGACGGTCATCTGGGTGGCGGCTGACTTCATCGCCTCGTGTTCGGGCGGCAGCAGCGGAATCAGGCCCCGGCTTTGCAGATAACCGCCCCGGCCGGTCGCGGCGTCGGAGACGAACTCGTTGACGAACTCCTGCAGCCCCAGGGTGACGCCCACATGGGCCTTCTTCACATAGATGTAGATGGAGCGGGACAGGGGATAGGTCCCCTGGGCGATGGTGGCCACGGTGGGGGCGACCCCGTCGATGGACATGGCCTTCACCTTGTCGCCATTCTCCTCCAGGAAGGAATAGCCGAACACGCCAAGCGAGCCCGGGGTCTTGGTCAGGGTCTGTACGATGGCGTTGTCGTTCTCGCCGGAGTCGACCCAGCCTTCCCGGCGCAAGGGGTGGGTCATCTGCTTGAACTCATCGGAGTCCCGCTCCCGCAGCGCCCGGGCGCTGGCATAGGTCAGGGCCGAGGCCTCGATGCCCAGTTCGACAAAGGCGTCGCGGGTGCCGGACGTCGGCGGCGGGCCATAGACCAGGATGCGGTTGTCGGGCAGGCCCGGGCCGATCTCGTTCCAGTTATTGTAGGGGTTGGGCACGAACTTGCCGCCGCGCAGGACATTGGCGCCCAGGGCCAGATAGAGGTGCGGCAGGCGGAAGGCGTAGTCGGGCGCGTTGCGGTCAGCGGCGATGACGATGCCGTCGAAGCCGACCTTCAGCTCGACAATGTCCTTCACGCCATTGGCCGCGCAGGTGTCGAACTCGGCCTGGGTCATGGGGCGCGAGGCGTTGGCGATGTCGGGGAAGTTGTCGCCCACGCCGCTGCAGAACAGCTTGATGCCGCCGCCGGTGCCGAGGGCCTCGACCTTCGGGGCTTTCATGCTGGTCTTGCGGCCGTAATTCTCGGCCACCCGGGTGGCGAAGGGGAAGACGGTGGAGGAGCCTGCGGCCCACACATAGTCGCGCGCCGCATGCGCCTGTCCGGCGCTGGCCAGCAGGCCCAGGGCCGCGCAGACGCCCAGAAGCTTCTTCATCGAAAATCTCCTCGCTCGTTCAAGGGGAAGGCGCCGGCCTGACGGCTCAGGTCCAAGCTACCACCGGCGGGCCACGTCGTCAGCGCGCCGGAAGGCGCCATCCGCGGCCGGCAGGCCCTTGGGGCGTCCGGATGCGGCGTGAGCAGCCTTCCGCCACGCCCATTGTGCCGTGGACGGATGACAGTTTTCCGACAACCGGGCGGGCTGTCGGCTGGCGCGGACTCAGCCGCCGGGCTTTTCGCCGTCCAGCTGCGGGTCCAGCAGCTTATGGGCGTGGATGATGAAGTAGCGCATCAGGGCGTTGTCCACCGTGGCCAGGGCCTTGGAGCGCCAGACCGCCAGGGCTTCTTCATAGGTGGGATAGGCGCCGACCAGGTCGATCTTGGAGGGGTCGCGGAAACGAACATGCTCCACTTCCTCAAGTTCGCCGCCAATGACGATGTGCAAAAGCTGTTTATCGGGCATGGAATCCTCAGATGAGGGCTTTGTTTGGAAGGGCGATATGCGAGACGCGCTCCAGGATCAATGGGGCCAATCGCGGCGCCGCGCAAAGCAGACTCAGCTGCGCCGGAATTTGCTCATTATAGGCGAAGCCGCGCCCGAGGTGGTCGCCGCAATAGGCGCCGGCCTCACGGGCCACCAGATCGGCCGCGGCTAGGTCCCAGTCGGCCTTGGCCACCAGGGCGAGCGCCGCATCGAACTGGCCTGAGGCCACCAGACACATGCGATAGGCCGTGGAGTTGCGGGACTCCACCCGCATGCGCGGCCAGGCCTGGGGCCAGGACGGATGGTCGAACATCCGCTGATCACCGACCATGCCGCAGCCATCCAGGCGCACGGTCGGGGCCGGAACGATCAGGGAGCCGTTGAGCTTGGCGCCGCCGCCGGCGAGCGCCGTGTAGACCTCCCCTACCTGGGGGGCGTAGACGACGCCGGCGATGGGCTGGCCGTCCTCGACCACGGCCACCGAGATCACCCACCAGGGCTTGTCCTTCATATAGGCCCGGGTGCCGTCGATGGGGTCGACCACAAAGACCCGGCGCCGTTGGAGGCGCACCAGATCGTCGGCCGTTTCCTCCGACAGCCAACCATAGTCGGGGCGGGCCTGGCCAAGCTTGGTCTTCAGCAGGGTGTCGGTGGCGAAGTCGGCGTTGGTGACCGGAGAATTGCCCTCCTTCCAGGCGATCTTCAGCCCCCGGGCCCGCAGGTCCAGGGCCAGGGTCCCGGCCTCCACCGCGGCGGCGACCAGAAGCTCCAGATCCTGGGCGGGGCTCGGGGTCACTTGCCGGCGATCGCCAGGGCGTCGATCAGCAGGGACGGCGCATTGGACGATCCCCGGATCTCGAGGTCGGAGCCGGGGACGAGGCGGGCGTACATCTCGATCAGATTGCCGGCCACGGTGATCTCGCTGACCGGATAGGCCAGTTCCCCGTCCTCGAACCAGAAGCCCGAGCAGCCCACCGACCAGTCGCCGGTATTGCCGTTCAGGGAGGGGCCGAACATGGAGGTGATCAGCAGGCC
>JAHUZY010000104.1 GCA_019264505.1 Phenylobacterium sp.
GGGGCCGCGACCGAGAATGGCCGAGAGGTGGTGCTGGGCACGGTCTTCATGCTGGTGGGCGAGAACAGCCGCACCGTTGCGCGCGCGGCCGCGGAACGCCTCGAAGAGGCGGCCAAGGCCCTTCCGCCCGGCGTCACCGCCAACGCGGTCTACGACCGCACCGACTTGGTGGATCGCGCCATTGCGACAGTCGAAAAGAACCTTCTCGAAGGGGCTCTACTCGTAATCGTGGTGCTCTTCCTGCTGCTCGGAAATTTCCGCGCGGCGCTGATCACCGCGGCCATCATTCCCCTGTCCATGCTGCTGACCATCACCGGGATGGTGCAGACGCGGGTCTCCGGGAATCTCATGAGCCTCGGGGCCCTCGACTTCGGCCTGATCGTCGACGGCGCGGTCATCATCGTCGAAAACTGCCTGCGCCGGTTCGGCGAGGCCCAGCACAGGCTCGGCCGGCTGCTGACGCGCGAGGAGCGTTTCGAGCTCACCGCGAGCGCCACCGGCGAGGTGATCCGGCCATCGCTCTTCGGCGTCCTGATCATCACCCTGGTCTACGTGCCGATCTTCGCCCTGACGGGGGTGGAGGGTAAGATGTTCCATCCCATGGCCATCACCGTGGTGATCGCCCTGACGGCGGCGATGGTCCTCTCCCTGACCTTCGTGCCGGCCGCCGTCACGCTCTTCGTCACCGGCAGGGTCGAGGAGAAGGAGAGTCCCGTCATGCGGGCCGCGCGGCGGGTGTACCAACCCGCTCTGGACGCGGCGCTGCGCCTTCGCACAGCCTTCGTCGCGGGGGCCGTCGTTCTCGTGGTGATCGCTGGCTTCGCGGCCAGCCGCATGGGGTCGGAGTTCGTCCCGAACCTCGACGAAGGCGACATCGCGCTCCACGCCCTGCGGATCCCCGGCACCAGCCTGACCCAGGCGGTCCAGATGCAGTCGGCGCTTGAGGCGCGCCTGAAGAGCTTCCCCGAAGTCGAGCGTGTGTTCGCCAAACTTGGCACAGCGGAGGTCGCTACGGATCCGATGCCGCCGTCGGTCGCCGACACCTTCGTCATGCTGAAGGATCGGAAGGACTGGCCCGATCCGCGCAAGCCCCGCGCGGAGTTGTTGGCCGAGCTCCAGGCGGCCGTGGCTACGATCCCCGGCAACAACTACGAGTTCACTCAGCCCATCCAGATGCGCTTCAACGAACTCCTGTCCGGCGTTCGCGCCGATGTCGCTGTGAAGGTCTTCGGCGACGATCTCGATGAGCTCCTTTCCATCGGCGAGACTGTGGGGACCGTCGTCGAGGGCATCGATGGCGCCCAGGACGTGGGGGTGGAGCAGATCACCGGACTTCCGGTGCTGCAGATCACGCCCGACCGGGCTGCGCTCGCGCGCCTTGGTTTGAATGTCGAGGACGTGCAGGACGTGGTCGCCGCCTCGATCGGGGGCGCGGTCGCAGGCCAGATCTTCGAAGGCGACCGCCGGTTTGATGTGATCGTCCGGTTGCCCGAGGACATCCGCCGAAATGTCGATGAGATCGGCCGGCTACGGATCCCCTTGCCGACGGCGGGGGAGGGGCCTCGGGGCTTCGTCCCGTTGCAGGATGTGGCCAAGATCGAAGTCGAGATCGGACCCAACCAGATCAGCCGCGAGAACGGCAAGCGACGGGTCGTGGTGACCGCGAACGTCCGCGGGCGCGACCTCGGCTCCTTCATCACCGAGGTTCAGCAGAAGGTCGGAGCCGAAGTCGAGCTCCCTAGCGGCTATTGGGTCAGCTATGGCGGCACGTTCGAGCAGTTGATTTCGGCGGCCAAGAGGCTGCAGCTCGTGGTTCCCGCCGCCCTGCTGCTGATCTTCGGACTGCTCTTTGCGCTGTTCCGCTCGGTGAAGGATGCGGCCATCGTCTTTTCAGGCGTGCCGCTGGCGTTGACGGGCGGGGTGGCCGCCCTACTCCTGCGTGGGTTACCCCTCTCCATCTCCGCCGGGGTCGGCTTCATCGCGCTCTCCGGTGTGGCCGTCCTGAACGGCGTCGTGATGGTGAGCTTCATCCGCAACCTGCTGGCGGAGGGCAGGGGACTGGACGAGGCGATCCGCGAAGGCGCCCTGACCAGGCTTCGCCCTGTGTTGATGACGGCCTTGGTGGCGAGCCTCGGTTTCGTGCCAATGGCGTTCAATGTGGGGGCGGGGGCCGAGGTCCAGCGGCCGCTTGCGACCGTCGTAATTGGCGGGATCATCTCCTCGACCCTGCTCACCTTGCTGGTGCTGCCGGCGCTCTACCGCTTGGTGCATGGCGCGCGTGAGCGCCGACGCCTGGGATAGCGATTTTCTAGCTCAAGAAGAGCACAACGAGGAGGGAACACTGCGATGAACGTATCCGCCGCAAGCGCCGTGAATTTTGCCGCCCTGGCACAGGCCGCTCGGGCGCCGCAGCAAACCCAGGCCCCGGCCAAGCCTGAGACGAGCCAAGCCACTGGTGAGACCTCCCACAGCAGCAAGCTTGCGGGGGCGCTCGACATCAAGGTCTAGCGCGACCTGCCTCGGATCTGAGATTTGACCGAGAGTGATGCGCGAGCGTCAATACTTCCGGTCGGGTCGAGCAGCCCAAGTCCGCCCGCCTTAAGCGGCTCACGATCCAAACTGGTTCTTCCAGGTCGCTAACCGCGCCGCGCATCGCCGCGACCGATGGAAGTACCGAGTCCAGGCGAGGTCCTCTCGGAGCGGCGACCTGTAGCGCAAGGGCGAAGCGCCCGGCGGTGCGTATTCCCTAAATGATGTCTGAGCCGTCGAAATCATGAGCGCTGCGCCGGAACGGCTTGGGTCGCTTGACGTCGCGCGAGGCTTGGCCGTGGTCGGCATGATCGTGGTCAACTGGGCCGCCATCGTAGACCATCTACGTCTGGGTCCGGTTCCACAACAGCTCCTGCATGCCAAATGGGTGGGCATCACGCTCGCCGACCTCGTCTTCCCCGCGTTCGTGTTTCTGATGGGACTGTCGTTCGCTCTGCGGAGCCCGGCGTCATCCAAGTCCACGATCACTGCCAATGTCTGGTTCAGGACCATCCGCTTGTTTACGGCGGGTTGGCTGCTGTCGAACCTCCAGTGGCTGGCCAGTCCAGACGGGGAGGCCTTTCGTCTCATGGGCGTGCTGCAGCGACTCGCACTCGTGTACATCGCCGTCGCATTGATCGTTGCGTACGCGTCCCCGCGCCTCCAGGTCTGGATCGCGCTTGCAGTGCTCCTGGGATACTGGCTGCTGCTGCTAGTCCCACCACCAAACCTTCGGCCGCCTGATCTTTATTCGCCTGGAATGAACTTCGTCTCGTGGTTCGATCGGTTCGCATTGGGCCGCCACATCTACGTCGCGGGTGAGGCAGGTTATGATCCCGAGGGCATCCTCGGGACGCTGCCGGCGATCGCTCAGTGTCTGTTCGGGGTTCAGGCCGGACGGTGGCTCCGCACCGGTCACACCGCCTTGCACATCACGGCGGGGCTGGCGGCAGCCGGCTTCGTGGGCGTCGCCTTCGGCCTGCTCTGGTCGCCGTTGCTTCCGATCTCAAAGCCGATGTGGTCGAGCAGCTTTGTGCTGCTGACGACGGGCGTGACCCTCTTGGTGTTCGCTTTGATCTACTGGGTCGTCGATGTTCACCGCCGCGACGGTCCGACGACGGCATTTCTTGAGGCATTCGGGCTGAACGCTGTCACTGCCTATATCCTCCATTCGCTCGTCCTTACCGCTATGACCGCGGCCGCGGCGCGTCTGCTTTTGGCCGGCCCCCGCTCCAGCGCTGAGACCCTGCTCGCGGTTGTCATGTCCTTCGTTGGCTTGGTTGGCTTCACCTGGAGCGTGGCGGCTTACCTGCGACGCCGAGGCATCATCGTGCGGATCTGACATCTGGGCCCGCACTCCGCGCGCCTGTGGGGGGCGCGGCTGCTGCGGCTATCGGGCATGATCGGGCCCTTAGGCATATCGAGGAGCTGGGGGCGATCGAAACGCCGACGTTGATCTTCCCTGGCATGGACTATCGACATCCGGCCGCCGTCGCCGAACAGCTCTCCAGGCTTCTGCCCAGCGGCCGACTGGCGGCGCTCGGCATGTCTGACGAGCTTCGTACGGCCGAGGATTATCCCGATGCTTTTGCGCCGGCGATCAGCGAGGTTCTCGCCTCGCTTCGGAAGCGTTAGGCGATTGTCTACGCCGGTTACAAAGATGCGATAATCTCAGGGCCCTCGTCACTGCTTAGCGCTTGATCGCGCGACCGATCGCAAATTCACCGACCCAACTTCGATCACATAATCAGGCGTCGGCATCCTCGTCGGCTTCGATGGCCACCGAGGCGGCGCCCCCGAGCGCTTCGTAGCGCCGGGAGGCCAGCCACTGGAGCCGCTTGGCCTGGGTCAGCAGCACTCGTCGCAGACCACCCTGGACTTTCCGCTCCGAGATGACCTGTGCCAGGCGCGAAAGGATCAGCGCCCTTCGCGCCAGCCGGAAATCGGGATGAGATCTGAGCTCATGTACGCGCTCGGAGACGATCCGGCCGCGCAATGATGGCGGCGCCTCCACCGCCAGCCGCCCAGGCGGGGGGTCCTTTTCGTTGAGGATGGCCTTGAACTGCGAATTGGCGACCGCTTGTTCGGTGATCAGGCGCTCGAGCGCGTCCAAGTGCTGGCGAGCCTCGGCGTCGGACCGGGTCGCCTCCTGCAGGTGGGGGAGGGGCCAAACCTCGATCTCGAACACCTCGAAGGGATCGAGCACCGACATGGCGACGGCGTCGGTGCGCTGATTGGTGAGATGGCGCCGGATGCGGGTTCGCAGCCGTTCATTGGTCTGGCCGACATAGATCGGCTCGCCGTCGTAGTCGAAGAAGGCGTAGACGCCCCAGCGATAGTTGCCGACGAACGGGCGTGCGCCCGAGGGATCGTCGAATGGCGTGTCGAGGAAACGGGTCAGGTTCTCCCGCAGGTCCTCGGTCTCAAACGGTGGGAAGTTCACCGCGTCGGGATTTCGACCGAATAGGGGTCCTGGATCAGACACGCTGGATGACCGTCATCTCAGAGGCGTGCTGCACGGCGCCGGCGCGGCGGATCACCGTACGGCGGAAGAGCTCATCCGCCTGCTCGCCAACCTCGAAGTCCACATAGTTGACCTCGTCGTCTCGGCCGCCGAACGCCGCGTGGAAGGCGGCCAGGAGGTCGACCTGGTCAAGTTGCCGGGCCGTCGATCGGGGTTGGCTGCGCGAGGGGATGAGTGCAGGGAAGACGTAGATGCACGGCGGCGGCGTCAGGAAAGGTCCGACGGCGGTGCGGCGAACGGCGCCCTCGAGCGCCGCGAGCTTGGGACAAGGCCGCCCGAGCGTGCCGCAGATCATGTCCCAGATCACGACGCCATCGACGCGCTTGTTGCGGCTGATCATCTCGGCGCTCAGCCGCGTGTGGATGCCGGACCACGCATTTCGCCGAGGATCGGCCCCGGAGTTCGTGCAAAGGCTCCAGGTAATGAACTCGTCGGCGTCGGCGGGACGTTCGAACTTGTTGGTGTTCTCGCCGTCCAGGCAGCCCTTCAGGTCAATGACGGCTAGGCGGCCACTGTGCAGCCGGACATAGTAGTCGTTGCGCGCCTTGCCCTGGGTGCGGTCCCAGCCAGCGATGAAGCCGCCGTCCTCCATGTGGTTGAGGACATGCTGCACGAACTCCCGCTTGCCCCGCATGGTGGCGGAGAATTCACCGCGGACCTTTTCGATGGCGCCGCGGAAGATCGGGGAGCTGTAGAAGCTGGCTTCGTCCAGCCCGTGCTCGCCGAGCTGATGGGCCTGGGTTTTCAGAACCTCCGCAAATCGTTCGATCTCGGCGCGGAGCCGTGGATCCTGCTCGCAGGGGATGACCGTCACGCGGCCGCCTGCGCCGCATCACCGACGCCGAGAAGGGGCTCGAAGAGCTGTTCCGCCAGGTGGCGAACCACATGCACGGCGACGCCGTCGCCGGTCAGGTGATAGGCCTCGTTGTAGTTCTTCGGCAGCTTGTAGCTCTCGTCCAATCCCATCAGCCGCGCCGTCTCGCGGGCGGAGATCAGCCGGCTGCGCACCTTCTTGCCGTCGACCACGACGATCACCTGGCGGCTGGAGCCGCCGGCCGGTGTCCGCAGGCAGCCGGCGACATCGTCGAACCGGACTTCCGCACGCTGCACCTTCACCCCGCGCTCATCCAGGCGCGTGCGCTTGTAGACGCAGCCCACCATACGCCGGCCGGCGCGCTTGGCGGCTTCCAGCTTGGCCTTGTTGACCGGCGACATCTTACCGATCAGCAGGTCCCGCTCGGCGTCCGTGTGCCAGCTGACGCTGGTCGGGTTCTCTTCGATAAAGTCGGCGAAGGTGGTGTTGCGTCTCGCCGGGGCGGGAATGTTCCACCACACCATCTTCTTCTGGGCCGTTTTGCTGACGCGCTCGAAGGCGCGCTGCAGGGCGGCGGTGTGGAACGGTGCGATTGGCTCTGGCGAAAGCAGGGCTGGGTCGACTTCGACGTCGTCGCGGACGCCGATGATGAACAGCCGCGGCCGCGACTGCGGCACGAACAGCGCGGCGTTGATGACCAGCGCGCCATAGCGATAGCCGGCATCGGCGAAGGTCTTGCAGATCGCCTCGAAATCCCGGCCGCTGTGCGAGGTCAGGGTCCCGAGGACGTTTTCCAAGGCGATGAGCTTCGGACCGCGCCCGTCGGCGACCAAGCCCTTCACGATCTCCCAGAAGGGATAGAAGGTGCCCGAGCGCTCGCCCTTCAAACCGGCGCCGCCGCCGGCCAGCGACAGATCCTGGCACGGAAACGAGCCCCAGATCAGATCGGCGTGTCCGGGCAGTTCAGCCGCCTTGATCTTCCGGACGTCGTCAATCCTAAGCACGTCCCCGGTGGGATAGTTCAGCTGGTACGTCAGGCCCTTTTTCGTGTCGAAGTCATTGGCGAACAGGCAGCTCCAGCCCTTGCCGAGGCCGGCCCGCGCCATGCCGCCGCCCGCGAAGAATTCGTAGAAGCTAGGCATGGTCCGCGCCGCGTTTTCCTTGGCCGCCCTCTGCGCGATCACGGGTCAATTTCTCTTCGACCGCTTCGGTTATCCAAGTGTTACGCGAGATGTTGCCTGGCCGAGCGCCACGGGCCGCATCGATGGCGTCGAAGGTTTCGCCCGGGAGCCGCAGATTGATCCGGTCTAGGGTGCGGACCGTCGCCGTTTTCGAATCAGGTATCATGGCGCCAGACTGGCGCCACATGGGCGCCCCGTCGAGCGTAGTTTCTACTTTGTTCTTTTCGGGCGGCGGGTCAAGGACCGCGAGGGAAGGCGAGGATGACCGGATCGCGCACCTACTCCGTGGCCATCGTTCGCGAACTCGACCTTGATGCGCTGGCGGTCCTCTCCGACGAGGAGGCTGACGCCGGCGAAGACGACGGGCTGCAGGGCAATCAGCAATACCGGGATATGCGCAGGGCCACCTGGGACCAGGTTGCCGATGCGCTGGCCCAAGAGGCGGCGCTCTTCCAGCGGTTCGCCGCGAGCGCTGACCTCGACGAGGAGGCTGAACTCTATGAGCAGGAGCGGGAGGACGCTTTCCTGCCGGAGGAGGATCTGTGGGGTCTCGATATTGGCGTGATCGGCGCGACCCTGGCGCTGTCGGCGTTGGGGGCGACGACCGTCAGCAGCTGCAACGCGGGCGGCTTTGGGGGGCGCCATACGGCCATATTTCCGCACGTCGCCTTCTTCCTTCCGCGCCAGGCGGCCGCGGAGGTTATGGCGATCGCCGAGGCGGCCTAGGTCGGTCTTGATGTTGTGGAAGGCGGGATCGCGAGACTCTACGGCCGAGGGGATCAGGACCTTCATCGGTTCGGTGACGTCGCTCTACAACGACATCGAGGCTCGAGGTGAAGTGGCGGCGGTCGCGGCAGGCCCGGGAGCTTTCACCCGCGCTGGCCGGTGAAATTACTAAATGGCGGCTACATACATTTCGCGTCTAATCTATCTTACCGGCGGCCCTCATGGGTCGAGACGAAAGGGCAGGGCACCTGCCCGAGTTTGACTCGACAGTGACGCCCGCTTCTCTGTTTTGTCGGCTTGGAGCGCCAAGGAGCCACACAGGTGTCGACCTCTAGCGTTTGAACCGTGGCGTCCAGCTTTCGACGAGGTCCTCTTCGTCATCATCATCGTCACCATACGTGGCGTCGCGGATGTTGCGGGTGGTGAGCACGGTGAGTGTTTTACCGTACGTGCCGAGCCCAATGACCTCCTCGGCGCCCATCACCGACGATCCGCTGAGCCAGTCCGACAGGTCGACGTCGCCTTCGTCGCGATCGGCGGCACGAACCCGAGCAGCATCGGTGTTCAGCTTCGCCGTCAAACTGCGGGCGGGCAACGAGCTGCCCTTCCGTGGCCAGACGATGCCGCCCAGGCCCTTCATCGCCTCGGACAAGAAGGCGAACTCCACCTGAGCGCCCTGGCTGATGATCACGGCGGCCGCATCGGCCGTCAGATCGGCGTAGCGGATCGCCGTGGCGGTCAGGGAGCACTTACACTGCCCGCCTAGCGACAGGATCGCGCCAAGACCCTCCTGCTCGCGCTTAAGCGCTCGCTCAAACGGACCGGATGGCATCAGCAAACCCGAGGCGAAATAGTCGGCTTCACGCTCGAACGGGTCGGCAGAAGCGAATCCCGCCTGAGACGTGTGCACCATGGCCCCGCCTGAGAAGAGATGCTCAGGGTGGCCTTCGAGAAAATAGTGACCCAGCTCGTGGCTGATGCTGAACCGCTGAAACCCCTCGTTGTCGATGTGCGTGGCGTACTTGATCCCGAACGAGGTGTTGACGTGCATCAGCATGCCGGACACGCCCGGCGCAGTGTCCGGCTTCGCCTCGACGAGAATATCGTGCCGATCGGCCAGGGCCTTCGGGTCGATTCCAAGCTCCTCAAGGCCCTCATCCTTCAGCAGCTTCTCAGCCTGCTGGATGATGAGCTTGCGGCGAAGGTCGGGGTTCCTCCTCGGCAGGGACGTCATCGCTAATCGCCCTCGGTCCGACGCTTATTTCGCTCAGCCAGCACCTTCAAAAACTCCTCAGCGATGTCGCGGTCGGCGTCGCTGATCTGGGAGACGTGCCGATAAAGCGGGTCCGCAGCCGCCGCCTGCTCCGGTTCGGCGACCCGCCCCAACAGGTAATCAGTCGTCACGTTCAGATGGGTCGCCAGGCGACGGAGATTATCGAACGAGGGCTTACGACCACCGGCCTCGAAATGGGCGATCGAGCTTGGTGGCAGGCCGGTCTTTTGCGCCAGCTCCCCTTGGCTCATTCCGCGGAAATCGCGGGCCGCCCGAAGTCGCTCACCGAAAATGTCCGGCGCCTTGGGGGGGTCTTCCGGATTCTCAGTCATGTCGAAGTCGACAAGTTCATATTGACACTCCCGCCACATAGGCCCATAATTCGCCATAGATCGCATGTCGAATCCGGCAACGGCAAGGGGCCAGCGTGGATTCGCCGATCTGACCTTGAAAGGAGGTCGTCGTGACTGACGCGTTGCAAGAGGAATTCGAAGATATCGAGGCGTGCGCCCGGCAGGGCCGTCGTCCGCGCGATGACGGGCCCTACCGGGTTCTGATCGGCGACGAGCACCTCGACTACCACCCGTTCGTCATCGCCGACCCGGTTCCGACCGGGCGCCAATTGCTCGATCTGGCCAAGCTCAGGCCGGTCGAGGAATATGTGATCTTCGGCCTCTTGGCTGATGGCCTGCTCGAGGAGATCCGCCTCGAGGAAACTTTCGACCTGCGCACTCGTGGCGTTGAGAAGTTCCTGACCTTCAAGAGCGACCGCATCTTCCGGTTCATCCTTGACGGCCACGATTTCCAGTGGGCGGCGCAGTTCATCACCGGCAAGACCCTGATCAAGCTCGCCCAGGCCGATGAGGCCACCTACCGGGTCTGGCTCCAGGTGAAGGGCCAGGAAGACAAGCTTATCGGCGCCAATGAACTGGTCGACTTGTCGAAGCCCGGGGTTGAGCGCTTCTTCACCGGCGTGCCCAGCTCGACCGAAGGGTCGGGCGAAGGCTTCCTGCCCAGCAAGTGCCGAAATTACCTCGAAGATCGCGGCATCGCTTACGACGAGGTGGAGGAAGGGGCCCAGAAGGGCCTCGTCCTGCGGGCCTTTTCTCTGCCTGCGGGACGGTTCAGCGCCCAGACCGCTGACATTCTGATCCTGCTGCCGGCGGGGTACCCGGATAACCCGCCCGACATGTTCTATGCGATCCCCTGGCTGCAGCTCGCGGGGACGAACCGCTACCCGGTCAAGGCCGATCAGCCGGTGACCTTCAACCAGCAGCGCTGGCAGCGGTGGTCGCGGCATAACAATGAGTGGCGCCGCGGCGTGGACGGGATCTGGACCATGCTCAAGCGCGTGGAGACGGCGCTGGAGCTGGCTGCGTGAGCCGCGCGGAAGTGGTCCTCCAGGATGCTCACCTGGAGGATCTCCGCCGCCTGGTCACGCGGCCGGACGGCGTGGAGGGCGCCGCCTACCTACTGAGCGGTGAAGCCAGGATCGCGGCTGATCCCTGGGATCGGCAGGCGCGCCGCCGGCTGCTCTCGCACTCCGTGGTCCCTATCCCTGCCACGGACCTGATTTCGAGCGGACCTACGCACGTCACCTGGTCGACGGTTTCCTATGTACGGCTGCTCCGGCAGGCGGACGAGGCAGGCTTGGTCGTTGGCGTCGTCCACATCCATCCCCGCGGCCCGGCCACCTTCTCCGAGCAAGACGACCGCAACGAGGCCGAGCTGGCCAGAATGGCGCGCAACCGCAACGGCGAGGGCGCTGGCCTGCTCAGCCTGCTCTTGACGGGCGACGGCGCTCTGCGGGCGCGCCTCTGGCTGGGGCCGACGAAGCTGATCCCTTGTGACACGGTGACAGTCGTCGGCCGGCGGCTGGTGATCCACGACCAACGCCCGGCGTCGACGGATATGGACGATGTGCTCGCCCGTCAGATCCTGGCGTTCGGCCCGGAAGTGACCGCCCGCCTGCGGCGGCTCAAGGTCGTCATCGTAGGCTGCGGCGGAACCGGCAGCGCAACGGCGATGCTGCTTGCGCGGCTGGGTGTCGGTCAGATCGTCCTGATCGACGACGACATCGTCGAGGCCTCTAATCTGAACCGCCTTCACCTGGCCGGTCGCCAGCACGCCGACGGCATGCGGTCCAAAGCCGAGGTTCTAGCGGAAGAAATCGCGAAGCTTGGCCTCGGCGTCCGTGTGATCGCGTTGCGACGATGGGTTGGTCATGCCGACTGCCGCGACGCCTTGCGGGCGGCCGACGTGGTGTTTGGCTGCACCGACGACCACGACGGACGGATGCTGATCAACCGCCTGGCCTATTTCTATCTCGTCCCGGTGATCGACATGGGCCTGGTGATCCAGCCGAGGGAGGGCGGCGGCTTCAAGGACCTCTCCGGCCGCGTCACCGTGGTGACGCCCGGCGCGCCCTGTTTGCTCTGCCGCGGTGTCGTCGACCCTGTCACCGCCCGGGACGAGGATCTCCGGCGGCAG
>JAHUZY010000213.1 GCA_019264505.1 Phenylobacterium sp.
GGTTGGGGCTGGCCAGCGCGACGACGGGGCCGGCGATCCGGACGGCCTGGCCCGGGCCTTCCCCCACGGACGCGGGATTACGGTGGTGGGCTGCGACCACTTCTCGGCCATCCCCCACGCCCTGACCAAGGCGGCCACCTTCGACTTCCTGGACGGGATGCTCGACGACCCCTTCGGCGACCGCTTCTAGGCTTGGTGTCCTGAGCGCGCCCTACCGCCCCAGGGCGTAGGGCCCGCCGCGTTCGATGGCCGCCTTGTAGGCTGGCCGGCCGTGCAGACGGTCGAGCCAGGCCTCGGCGTTGGGGTATTTCGGCAGCAGGCCGAAGGCCCGGGCGACCTCGCCCACGAAACTCATCTGGATGTCGGCCCCGGTCAGGGCCTGGCCCAGCAGATAGTCCCGGCCGGCCAGGGCCTGGTCCACATAGGACATGTGGTTGTCGATCTCGCTGGCGATCCGGCCATGCAGCGGTCCGCCGGCCTCGCCCAGGCGCATTACGTACATCTGCAGCATCAGGGGCAGCATGGCCGAGCCCTCGGCATAGTGCAGCCACTGGAGATAGTCCTCGTACTCCGGCGTCCCCACCGGGGGCTGCAGCCGGCCGGCCCCATGGTGGCGGATCAGATAGTCGATGATGGCGCCCGACTCGTGGACCGTCGCGTCCCCATCGGTGATCACCGGCGACTTGCCCAGCGGATGGACGGCACGCAGCTCATCGGGGGCCAGGCGGGTGGTCGCATCGCGGGCATAGGCCTTGATCTCATAGTCCGCGCCCAGCTCTTCCAGCAGCCAGAGGATGCGCTGCGAACGGGACTCATTGAGATGGTGAACGGTGATCATGGCGGCTCCCAGGTTTGGCTTACATCGTATAGGGGTCGGGATTGAACGTCGACAGGCCGGGCGGAGCGCGATCCATGACCCCTGAACTACCGACCGATTCCGTAGGCCGTCTTCAGGCCGCCGCTGAAGCCGCCGAGGCCTGCCTCGTCGAGGCCAAGGGGGCGCTCACCGCCCGGTTCTCGCCCGGAGGCCGCCTCGACCGCCATGCCCTGGACGCCGGCCAGCATGCGGCCCATGGACTGGCCTGGGCGGCCGCCTATGTGGAGACCCTGCGCCAGACCGCCGCCTGGGCCGGCGAGCTCGCCGCCGCGGGCGCCCTGGACGAGGCGAGCCTGCGGCCCGCCCTGCTGCTGGCCCATGAATATCTCAGCCAGCTGGCCGGCGGCCTGCCCATGAGCCAGGGGGAGATGGTCCGCCCCGCAGACCTCGGTTTCGACCCCGCACGCCTTGCCCCGCTGATCGCCGATTTGGCCCCCCACGCGACATCCGAAGCCAAGGCCCGCATCGTGGCCCTGTTGGAGGCCGCCCGGGGTCAGCCGTCCCTGGAGGCCAGCGGCCTGGACGAGACCCATCAGGCGATCAGCCAGCAGTTCTGCGACTTCGCCCGGGCGAAGATCACCCCTTACGCCCATGGCTGGCATCTGCGGGACGAGCTCATTCCCCTGCCCCTGATCGAGGAACTGGCCGCCCTGGGCGTGTTCGGTCTCACCCTGCCGGAGGCCCATGGGGGCGCGGGGCTCGGCAAGGTGGCCATGTGCGTGGTCTCCGAGGCCCTGTCGCGGGGCTATATCGGCGTCGGCTCCCTGGGCACGCGTTCGGAGATCGCCGCAGAGCTGATCCTGGCCCACGGGACGGACGACCAGAAGGCCCAGCTGCTGCCGGCCATCGCCTCGGGCGCCGTACTGCCCACAGCGGTCTTCACGGAGCCGGAGGCGGGCTCAGACCTGGCGTCCCTGCGCACCCGGGCTGTGCGCCAGGATGGCCAGTGGCGGGTGACCGGCGCCAAGACCTGGATCACCCATGCGGCTCGCGCCGACCTGATGACCCTGCTGGTGCGCACCGACCCCGACAGCCGCGACCATCGGGGCCTGTCCATGCTGCTGGCGCGCAAGCCGCGGGGGACTGATGAGGCCCCCTTCCCCGCCGAAGGCATGAGCGGGGGGGAGATCGCCGTCATCGGCTATCGCGGCATGAAGGAATACGAGATCGCCTTCGACGGCTTCGCCGTGCCGGAAGCCGACCTGCTGGGCGGCCGGGAGGGGCAAGGGTTCAGCCAGCTGATGGCGACCTTCGAGTCGGCCCGGATCCAGACCGCCGCCCGGGCCATCGGGGTGGCCCAGAACGCCCTGGACCAGGCCCTGGACTATGGTCTCGCCCGGCGGCAGTTCGGCCAGCCTCTGACCCACTTCCCCCGGGTGTCCGACAAGCTCGCCATGATGGCCGCCGAGATCCTCGGGGCGAGACGCCTGGCCTGGTACTCCGCCCGGGCCAAGGATGCCGGACGACGCTGCGACCTTGAGGCCGGCATGGCCAAGCTGACGGCGGCTCGCATCGCCTGGGCCTGCGCCGACAACGCCCTGCAGATCCATGGGGGAACCGGCTTTGCGGTGGAACAGCCGGTCAGCCGGCTGCTGGCCGACGCCCGCATCCTGAACATCTTCGAGGGCGCCGGCGAGATTCAGGCCCAGGTCATCGCCCGACGCCTGCTCGAAGGCGCCAACTGACCTGTCTTCGGGATCAGGCCGCGGCGGCTGTAGGGGCGAACCCCCGGGCGACCAGGGCGATCTGGCGCTCCATGATGGCGCTCATCTGCTCCGGCCCCGCCTGCTCCCAGGCCGCCAACCGGTAGTTCCAGGCATAGGCGGCCATGAGGGTGTCGACGATCAGCGGAATGTCCGCGTCATCGGCCACTTCGCCCCGGTTGCGTCCGTCGGCCACACAGTCGTGGATCATGCCCCGAAGCCGCGGATTGCGCCCGTAGGGCACCGAATCCGACCCCGGACGCCAGTTATAGGCCGCGGCGATATGGGCCAGGAACAGCGGCGTGCGCCGGGTCTCAAAGGCGTAGTGCAGGGCGAAGATCGAGGACAGCCGATCCACCACCGTGCCCCTCAGGTGCGGGGTGATCCGGTCAAGCTCGGCATAGAGGTCCTCCAGCCGGTCGAGCATCACCTGGCTGAGCACCTCGGCCTTGGAGGCGAAGCAGGTGAAGACGCTGCCGACCGCCACGCCTGCCCGGGTGGCGATCTCGCGCACCGTGGTCTCTTCGTAGCCGACCGTCTCGAACAGGTCCCGGGCGGCGTCGAGCACGCGTCGGCGCGTCGCCTCCTTTTGCGTCTGGCGTAGATTCAATGTCCCCCCAAGCGCGCTCTGACGGCGCGTCCTGTTGTGCTTCCCGCCAGCAGGAGACCCGGCATGCCCGTCCGTAGCAAGCCACTTTCCCTGAGGGGAGACCATCTGTCCCGGCCCTAGCCGCGCCGGGCCCCAGCGAGGATCACCCGGATCTGGTCGCGGGAGCGGGCCTGCAGGGCCTCAAGGCTCCAGCCGCCGAACACCGCCTGCGGGTAGTTGGCCAGATAGTTGTCGAACAGCATCTGGCTGCGGAGCTTGATCTCGCACTCCTGGGACAGCTCGCCACGCTCGACCCCAAGCGCCAACTGCTCGGCGAACAGCTCGATGGTGTCCTGCATGGTCGGCAGGGCGCGCAGCGCCTGCCCATCCTCGCAGGACCAGGAAAGGCCCAGAGCGGCCCGGACCAGGGGCATCTGGCCGCGATAGAAGGCGTAGCCGGCGCTGAACGCCTTCAGCAGTGCGTCATCGACGGTGCGACCGCGCACCGCAGCGTCCGACATGGCGACCAGCACCGCATCGAAATCAGATGTCATGATCTCGCGGAACAGCTCGGACTTGTCGGCGAAGTTGGCGAAGACCGCGCCGGTGGACATGCCTGCCGCCGCGGCGATGTCGCGGATCGTCGCGCCTTCGTAGCCCTGGGTGCTGAACAGCTCCCGGGCCGCGGCCAGCACCTTGGCCCGGGTCTGCTGCTTGGCGAGCGCCCGGCGGGTGGGCATGCGGACGCGGGTTTCGGCGTGACCTTCGACCTCAGCGACGTGCTTCATCGGTGTTTCAACTCCAGCTTGCCGTGGCGGGGGAGACCATCGGCGCATGCGCTACGACGCGCCGCCCGGTCGGGGACGGAGCGCGGGTAGGGGCTCTCGATGCAACCCACCAGGGCGCCGCCGGAGACAGCGCTTTCGGCGAATGCGTTCAACAACCCGTGTCTCAGTTCATAGGCTCGAGGGGATATCCGAAATATGTCGAGCTTGGGGCGCGACCGGTTGTCGCAAGGGAAATGTATGCAGATACGGCATGTTAAGCCTGAAAATTGCGCTTAGCTGACGCGCCGGTCATTGAACCAGACTCAGTGAATTTGATCAACCAGTTTCGCGACTGCGAGGCGAAATCACCTTCGTGCAATTCGCCCACAAAGTCCTACATTTCCATCAAGCTCAAGCATCACGATAACAGGCCATGACACAGATCTTCGCCCTGCTGATCCCCGCGAGCCTGCTCGCCGTCACGCTCACCCTGGGGGTGGGCATCTATGCGCTGTTCCGGGGGGGCGATTTCGGTCGGTCCTACTCGAACAAGCTGATGCGCCTGCGCGTGGTGCTGCAAGCCGCCGCCGTCGTGATCCTTGTGACCGCCGTCTGGTGGCGCAACACCTACGGCGGCTGAGCCGGCCATGGTGGTCCTGAACCGAATCTACACCCGCACCGGCGACGCCGGCCTGACCCGTCTGGCCAATGGGGCGGAGGTCTCCAAGACCGACCTGCGGGTCGAGGCCTATGGGTCCGTCGATGAGACCAACGCCTGCCTGGGGTTGGTGCGCCTGCACACGGCCGAGGACGCCCTGCTCCACGCCATGCTTGAGCGGATCCAAAATGATCTGTTCGACCTGGGCGCCGATCTGGCCACCCCCCCGGCGCCGGGGGAGGACCCCGATCGTGTCCTGCGCGTGACCGAGGGCCAGGTGACGCGCCTGGAGCAGGAGATCGATCAGATCAACGCCGATCTGTCGCCGCTGACCTCTTTCGTGCTGCCTGGCGGGACGCCCGCGGCCGCCGCCCTGCATCAGGCCCGCACGGTCTGCCGCCGGGCCGAACGCGCGGCGGTGAGCCTCGCTCAGGCTGCGCAAGTCGCTGACCCGGCGCTGAAATATCTGAACAGACTCTCAGACCTGCTGTTCGTCGCCGCCCGGCGGGCCAACGCTCAAGGGGCGCTGGACGTCCTCTGGCGGCCCGGGGCGACCCGTGGCTGACGACGCCCTAAGGGGCCGGCGCCGTCTTTTCGGCCTCGGCCTTAGCGGCGGCGGCGGCCGCTTCAGCCGCCTTGCGCTCGGGAATGGTCCGGCCGGTGATGTCGGAGATCAGCACCGGGCGGGCGCAGACCCGGCCATCAGGATCCCACC
>JAHUZY010000022.1 GCA_019264505.1 Phenylobacterium sp.
GTTGAAGGCCTGACCGGTCAGGCCGGCGCCGGCGGCGCGGATGGTGTCAGTGACGTCGGTGATCTCGGTGAGGATCTCGGCCTGCTGGCCGGGGCACTGGCGTTCCTGTTCCCGGGCGGTCGTCAGAAACCCGTCCTGCACATAGTCGGTCTCCGCGCTCGACAGGTCCTGGACGCAGTCGACCACGCAGTGATGGTTGGTGAGCACCAGGCCCTGGCCTGAGACCACCGAGGCAGAGCAGCCATTGGTCAGTCGCACCGAGGCGGCGCGCACCTTGTCGAGCCACGGCTGGTCGATCTTCACCCCATAGGCGGCCTCGACCTTGGCGGCGGGAAAGTTGTCGAAGGTCCACATGCCTTCATCGGCCTGGGCGGTCCCGGCCGAGAGACCAAACAGAAAAACGCCCGTGGCGGAGGCGGCGAGCAGGGCTGATTTCATAGATCAACACTCATGAGAAATGGGGCCTGGGCCCTAAAGGGCCCAACTGTCACAGGGCGTAACAGCCGACGCGGCGGCTGGCTACGGCGAGGCCCTCGCCTTACCTCGAATTAACTTGGGTTGCAGCCCCGCTCCGGCCACTCCTGATGGCAGGAGGACCGGGGATGTCACTGGCTTTGGCCACACTGATCTACGAATGGCGGCGCTATCTGGCGGCGGTGATCGCCCTGGCCTTTTCAGGCCTGCTGATCCTCGCCCAGGTCGGGATGTTCACCGGCATCGTCCAGGCGGCCACCGCCACCATCGACCGCTCGCGGGCAGAGCTCATGGTCCTGCCGGCCAAGTCCGAGAGCCTGATCAATTCCGGCTCCAACGGCCTGCCCCGTCGCCTGGCGCCGGAAATGTACCTGCATCCCGAAGTGGTCCAGGTCGCCAGCCTGGACGGATCGGGCGGCCGCTGGATGAACACCCCGGAGGCCGGCGAAAAGCAGGTCACCCAGTGGATTCAGCTCGATGTCGTCGATCCCATTCCCGGCGCCGTCACCCTGCCGGTGGACTATCCCGAAGAGGTGCGCATCGCCCTGCTGGAGCCCTTCGCCGCGGTGATCGACCGCAGCAGCCAGGCGCGCATGGGCGTGACCCTCAACGACAAGGCGACGATCAACGGCAAGACCGTCACGGTCCGTGCCTTTCTCGACGGCTATCCCTCCATCAACCAGCCTTCGGTGGTGGTGTCGCGTGACACCCTGCGCCTGCTGGGCATGGCCGACGACGGCGAAAAGGTCGGCCCGCTGATGGTCCAGATCAAGGATCCGGCCCGGGCGGTTCAGGTGCGCGACGACCTCAACGCCGTGGCTGACGGCCGCTACCGGGCCTGGACCCGGCAGGAGCTGGCCCAGGCCAATGAAGGCGCCCTGATGAAGGAGCAGATCATCGGCATCATGCTCGGCTTCTCGGTGTTCCTGGGCTTCCTGATCGGGGTCGGCATCACCTCCCAGACCCTGCGCGGGGCGATCATGGCCAACATCAAGGAGTTCGCCAGCCTGCGGGCCCTGGGCGTGTCCATGGGCGCCCTTCGCCTGATCGTCCTGGAGCTGTCCTTCTGGGTCGGCATCGTCGGCTTGGCGGCCACGGCGGTCTTCACCTTCCTCGTCTCCCTGCTGGCCCAGAGCGCGGGACTGCCCATGGGCTTCCCCGCAGGCTGGGTCATCGGGGTGGCCATCCTGCTCCTCCTCATCTCGCTGGCCTCGGGGCTGATGTCCCTGGGCGTCCTGAAGAAGAGCCAACCGGCGGACCTGCTGCGATGACCTCTGCCCCGCACCGCGACGACGCCATCCGGGCCACCGGCCTGTCCAAGCGCTTCAAGACCGGCCGCACCTATATCGAGGTGCTGAAGTCGGTGGACTTCGACGCCCGCCACGGGGACCTGACCATGGTCATGGGACCTTCGGGCTCGGGCAAGTCGACCCTGGTGGCCTGCCTGTCTGGCCTGCTGCGTCCCGACGAGGGCCAGGTCCAGGCGCTGAACCAGGACCTCTGGGGACTGCGCACCGGACGGATCGACCGCTTCCGCCTGGATCACTGCGGCTTCATCTTCCAGGGCTTCAACCTGTTCTCCGCTCTCACCGCCCTGGAGCAGGTGACCACCGTCCTCAAGCACACGGGCCTGACCAAGCGCGAGGCGCGAGACCGAGCCGTCGTCGCCCTGGAGGAGGTCGGCCTCGGCCACCGGCTAAACCAGCGGCCGGCCGAGCTGTCGGGCGGGGAGAAGCAGCGGGTGGCCATCGCCCGGGCGCTGGCCAAGGCGCCGCGCCTGCTGTTCGCCGACGAGCCGACCTCGGCGCTGGACGGCGAAAACGGCCAGATCGTCATCAAGCTCCTGCAGCGGGCGGCCAAGGACCATGGGGCCGCGGTGATCTGCGTGACCCACGACCCACGGCTCGAAGCCTATGCCGACCGCATCATCCACATCGAGGACGGCGCCATTCTCGACGACCGGCGCGTCACCTCCGGCGCGCACGCCGCGCCCCACTCCCATCTGATCGAGGCCTGACCCATGCCTGCCCTCCTGCGCCGCCCCGTCTTCTGGATCGTCATCGTCGCCCTCCTCGCCCTGGCCGGCGGCGGTCTGTTCCTCAAAAGTCAGTCGGACGCCCGCAAGGCCGAAGCCGCCAAGGCCGCCGAAAAGGCCGCGCCGGTCAGCCCCTATGTGGCCATCGCCAATGGCAAGGCCGATGTGGAAGGCGGCCTGATCCAGGTGGCCGCCCGCAGCGCCGGCATCGTCCGCGAAGTGCTGGTCCAGGAGGGCGACAGCGTGACCGAGGGCCAGATCCTCGCCCGCCTGGAGGATGATGAGCCCCGGCTGTCGGCCGCCCGCGCCCGGGCCGAGGTCGAGCAGGCCCGCTCCCAGATCGCCCTGACCGAGGTGGAGATCTCCACCGCCAGCCGCGAGTTCGACCGGCTCGACAGTCTGTCAGCCTCCAATTTCGTGGCCGGCCAGCGCCTCGACCAGGCCCGGGACGGCATCCGCCAGGCCCAGGCCAGGCTGCGCGCCCAGCGGGCGGCGGTCGCCACGGCCGAGGCCCGGCTGGCCGAGGCCAACTACAATCTGGAGCTCACCATCATCCGCGCCCCGGCTGACGGCGTCATTGTCCGTCGCTACGCCAATCCGGGCTCGGGCGCCTCGACCCTGAACGTCTCCAACATGTTCGACCTGGAGCCGGCCGGCCAGCGGATTGTCCGCGCCGAGATCGCCGAGGGCGCCCTGCCCCATGTGAGCCTCGGCCAGACGGTGGAGATCGCTTCCGAGGCTGATCCGACCCAGACCTTCAAGGGTCAGGTCCTGCGCCGCGCCGCCGTCTTCGGCGCCCGCAAGCTGGTGTCCGATGATCCTACCCAGCGGGCCGACGAGCGGGTGGTCGAGGTGGTGGTGAGCGCCGACGGCGCGCCCTTCCTGGTCGGCCAGCGGGTGCTGGTGAAGTTCCTGCGCCCCGCCCAGACCGCCTCAGCCGGAGCCGTCCCGGCGACGTGAGACCCCTAGCAACGCCTTGACGGAGAAGGGGTCAGCCGCGCACAACGCCGCCAATTCCTTCACCTGACTTCGGGAGACTTCCATGGCGGACATCCGCTTCGACGGCAAAGTGGCCATTGTGACGGGCGCGGGCGGCGGGCTTGGCCGTCAGCACGCTCTGGAACTGGCCCGGCGCGGCGCCAAGGTCGTGGTCAACGACCTGGGCGGATCGGTGGACGGCTCGGGCGGCTCCTCGGCCGCGGCCGATGCGGTGGTCGATGAGATCAAGGCCGCCGGCGGCGAAGCCATCTCCAACGGCTCGTCGGTCACCGACGACGCCGGCGTGGCCCTGATGATCAAGCAGGCCATGGACCAGTGGGGCCGGATCGACATCCTGGTCGCCAACGCTGGCATCCTGCGCGACAAGTCCTTCGCCAAGATGGAGATCGCCGACTTCGAGCTGGTGCTGAACGTCCACCTGATGGGCACCGTCAAGCCGGCCAAGGCCGTCTGGGACATCATGCGCGAGCAGAACTACGGCCGGATCGTGGTGACCACCTCATCCTCGGGCCTCTATGGCAACTTCGGCCAGTCCAACTATGGCGCGGCCAAGCTCGGCATCATCGGCTTCATGAACACCCTGCGTCTCGAAGGCGCCAAGAACAACATCCACGTCAACGCCATCGCGCCGGTGGCCGCCACGCGGATGACCGAGAACCTGATGCCCCCTGCCGTGCTCGAGCGTCTGAAGCCGGAATATGTCACGCCGGGCGTGGTCTATCTCTGCTCCGAAGAGGCGCCCACCGGCGCCATCCTGACCGCCGGCGCGGGCGCCTTCGCCCTGTCGCGCATCTATGAGACCGAGGGCGTCTATCTCGGCGAAGGCGGTCTGTCGGTCGAGGAAGTCCGGGACAACTGGTCCAAGATCGCCGACCCCGAAGGCCAGGCGGCCTACGCCGCCGGCGGCGAGCAGAGCCAGAAGTTCTTCCGCAAGCTGTCGGGCGGCTAAACCCCGTTCTGCACCTGATCTGATGACGGGCGGCTCCCCCTGGGGGCCGCCCGTTTTCTTTTGGCCCTCAACCCCAAATGGGCCTTGCCTTGACGCAGGTGATCGCGCGTAACCTATCGGTCAAGGATAACGCCCGTCAGAGGCGTCACCATAGATCTGGGGAGACGCCCGAGTGGCCACAACCGACGCAGCCGCGCCTGCACAACCGTCACAGCTGAAGCTGTCGACCATCCTCGCCTTCGCCTGCACCAGCCTGCCGCTGTCGGCGCTGACCATCGCCATGTCGGTCTATCTGCCCCGGCATTTCGCCAGCGAGATCGGCAGCAGCCTGCTGGCCGTGGGCTCGGCCTTCGCCCTGGTGCGGATGATCGACATCCCCCTCGATCCCCTGCTCGGCCTGGCCATGGACCGGACCCGGACGCGGTTCGGACGTTATCGCCTTTGGACGGTGATCGGCGCGCCCGTGCTGATGCTGGCCATCTTCATGCTGTTCATCTCGCCTTCCGGCGGGGTTGGCGGCCTGATCTTCTGGCTGTTGATCCTCTATATCGGCACCTCGATCCTGCACCTGTCCCACGCGGCCTGGGCCGCGACCCTGGCGCCCAGGTACAATGACCGCTCCCGGGTGTTCGCCATCATGACCGCCGTGGGCGTTCTCGGCGCCCTGCTGGTGCTGATGATGCCCTTCATCGTCGCGGCCCTGGACATGCCGGAGTCCGAGGGCGTGCCGGCCATGGGCTGGTTCGTCCTGATCCTGACCCCCCTGGCCGTCTGGCTGGTGGTGGCGCTGACGCCGGAGAAGATCTCGCCCGACGTCCCCGGCCAGCAGAAATTCCAGTTGAAGGAATACTGGCGGCTGATCGCCCGGCCCTCCATGGGCCGGATCGTTCTGGCCGACCTTTGCCTGTCGCTCGGCCCCGGCTGGATGAGCGCGCTCTACCTGATCTACTTCACCGACAGCCGGGGCTTCACCACCGGGCAGGCCAGCGGTCTGCTGGCGGTCTATATCGTCGCCGGTTTCGCCGGCGCGCCCCTGCTTGGCCGTCTGGCCATGCGGATTGGCAAGCACCGGGCGGTGATGGTCGCCACCACCGGCTATGCGGCCGCCCTGGTGGCCCTGCCCTTCCTGCCCAAGGCCGACCTCATGGTCGGCGCCTTCCAGATGTTCACCGCGGGCTTCCTGGCGGCGGGCTTCCAGGTGCTGACCCGGGCCATGACCGCCGATGTCGCCGACGAGGTGCGCCTGGAGCAGGGCAAGGAGCGTTCCGGCCTGCTCTACGCCATCACCACCCTGACCTCGAAGATTTCCGGGGCCTTCGCGGTCTTCCTGACCTTCACCGTCCTCGACCGGGTGGGCTACAACGCCACCGACGGCGCGGCCAATTCCGCCGAGGCGGTGCGCGGCCTGGAGCAGGCCTTCCTGATCGGCCCGATCTTCTTCGTGGCGCTCGGGGGCCTCTGCTTCATCGGCTACAAGCTGGGCGAAGAACGCCACAGCGAGATCCGCCGCGAACTGGACGAGCGGGACGCCCTCTATGACACAGCCCCGGTGCTGGAGACCCTGGCCAGCGAGCCCTCGATCCCCACCCCGCTGGTCGAGCCCCGCAAGGGCTGAAAAACGACCAAGGTTATATC
>JAHUZY010000100.1 GCA_019264505.1 Phenylobacterium sp.
ACACCGCCCCGGCCGATCTCAGCCAGGCCTTCGAACGCTCCGTGGCCCAGACGATGGCCCAGGTCAGCGCGCTGGGCAAACGGGTCGAGGCCCGGGACTTCGCCCTCTTCTTCCAGCCGGTGGTCAGCCTCAAGGGTCCGGCCAGCCTGCACCACTATGAGGCCCTGATCCGGTTCGGCGACCAGGGCGCCCCCTTCCCCATGATCCGCATGGCCGAGGAGATGGACCTGGTCTGCGCGCTCGACTCCGCGGTGGTGGACAAGGCCCTGGAGCACCTGACCCGCAGGCCAGACCTGATCCTGGCGGTGAACCTGTCGGGGCGCTCGGTGGGCAATCCGATCTTCGTCACAGAGCTCGCCCGCCGCCTAGCCGCCCACCCCGGCGTCAAGGGCCGGCTGATGTTCGAACTGACCGAGAGCGCCGCGGTCGGCGACCTGGCCCAGGCCGACCGCCACCTACAGAGCCTGCGGGCGCTGGGCTGCGAGATCTGCCTGGACGACTTCGGCGCCGGCGCCAGCTCGCTCGCCTATCTGCAGCAGCTGACCGTGGACGTGGTGAAGTTCGACGGCGCCTTCATCCGTGACCTGGAGCACGACACCCGAGGCTCGGCCTTCATCAGCCAGCTGGTGCGCATGTGCGCCGAGATGAAGGTCGAGACCCTGGCCGAAATGGTCGAAACCCCCCTGGTGGAGCAGGTCGTCCGCAAGGCCGGCGTCGACATGGCCCAGGGCTGGCTCTACGGCGCCGCCGCCCGCGAGCCGGCCCCCTTCCCGCCCGTGAGCGCCAGCGCCCCCTCAGCCCCCGGCCGCCGCCGCGGGGCGGTGGATAGCTGGGGGTAGGTTGGAAGCCCTAGTGGGCGATGTCTGGGTCGGGCTCGTAGCGGACCTTGGTGACGTCCGCTTAGAGCCTAGGCCATCACTCGAGCCACGGCGATGTCGCCCCCCGAGCGTACGCCAGTGCCTTCTCCGGAAGGACAGGTCGGCGCGCTGCGAACCCTAACAACTCTGGGCGCCGGCCTCTTGCCAACCAACTCAATGCAGCACCAAATCAACCCAAGAATCTCGTTAAGGCTGGATAAGCAATGGGGGTTACGCCATCCTCAAACGTTGGTGGCGTAGGTGTGACAGGCGGACCACAAGTGCCAATAAATGAAGAATGGTTAATTGACAATTTCTTGATGTTCTCGCTTTCCTTCGGCGTCGGGCTGTTGGCATTCGGCGTCCACGGTAGAGCCATTGTAAAGGCCGTTTTATCAGCAATAGTATTGTTGATAATTGTGAGGCTTCCTATCCCCGGACCCTATGGCACGCTAATTAGAACAAGCCTCGCCCTATTGGGTGTGGGTGGACTCGTGATTCAGGCAGCGAATAGGTATCGCCGCTAATCGGCTCGCAAATATTGGTGGCTGTACACCTCTAATCTGCTTTCAGGCGAATCTCGCAGAGTCAGCTTCTGGCGCAACCCTGCCGGGACAAGGCTGCTGTTGCAGTGGGATCCACGGACAGAGCCCTTTGGTGAGGTGTGACGTGACCCCCGTTTCTCATCCAGCCATAACGAGAGTCCTGGGTTGATCTGAGCCTTGGTCGGCTGGTGTTGCAAGAGGCCGGCGCGCGGAGAGGTCAGGGTTCGCAGCGTGCCGGCCGGCCTCTCCGGATATGGCTCTGGCGTAGTCCCTGGGCGTCATCCAGCCGAGCTTCGAGTGAGGTCGGGCTTCGTTGTAGTCCAGCCGCCAGTCCTCCAGCACGGCGCGGGCATGGGGCAGGGATCGGAAGAGCGTCTCGTTGAGCAGCTCGTCGCGCAGCCGGCCGTTGAAGCTCTCGTTGTGGCCGTTCTGCTGGGGCTTGCCCGGGGCGATGTAATGCCAGCCCACGCCGGTCTCGTCGGCCCAGCCGAGGATGGCGTTGGAGGTGTACTCCGTGCCGTTGTCGCTGACGATCATGTCCGGGCGCCCGCGCTGAGCGATGATGGCGTCCAGCTCACGCGCGACCCGGCGTCCCGACAGCGAGGTGTCGGCCACCAGGGCCAGGCACTCGCGGGTGCAGTTGTCGATCACCGTCAGGATGCGGAAGCGCCGCCCGTCGGTCATCTGGTCAGAGACAAAGTCCAGGCTCCAGCGCTGGTTGGCCGCCAGCGGCGTCTCGATCGGCCGGCGTGTGCCCATGGCGCGCTTGCGGCCGCCGCGGCGGCGCACCGTCAGCCGCTCCTCGCGGTAGATCCGCTGGACCCGCTTCTTGTTCACCACCTGGCCTTCGCGCCGCAGCAGCACGTGCAGGCGACGATAGCCGAAGCGCCGCCGCTCCTGAGCCAGCGCCTTCAGCCGTTCGCGCAGGTCGCCATCATCGGGCCGCGTCGCCTGATAGCGCACGCTCGCCCGATCCGACCCGATCACCCGGCACGCCCGCCGCTCGCTCATCTCGTAGGTCTGGCGCAGGTGCGCCACGGCCTCTCGCCTAGCGGCGGGCGTCACCACTTTTTTCCCAGCAGGTCTTTCAGCGCGACGTTGTCGAGCATCGTGTCGGCCAGCATCCGCTTCAGCTTGGCGTTCTCGTCCTCAAGCGCCTTCAGCCGCCGGGCCTCCGACACATCCAGGCCGCCGTACTTGGCCTTCCACTTGTAAAACGTCGGGGAGCTCAGCCCGTGCTTGCGGCAAAGGTCCGCCACCGGCACGCCCGCCTCCTGCTCACGCAGGATCCCAATGATCTGCTCTTCCGTGAACCTTGATCGCTTCATTCGTCCGTCCTTCCATAGGGCGGACTCTAGCTATTTCTGGCTGAGTTTCAGGGGGTCACGTCAGGTGCGGAATGGAAAGCGGTCGTTGAGGACTTGCCACCATCATGGCGTAAGAGCGTCACGAGCCGTCGTCTCTCTAGAGCTAACTGGTCAGTGCCACCCGCAATAAGAGGATTCCGGAGGATGCTGTACGACGACGGCTCCGAAGTGATGCTCGGCCACCTAGTCGCCGTTCCCGTGCCTTCAGGTGCCGAGACAGGACGAGTGGTGATGCTGGGCGACACTTATGCCCATCTCGATATCGATCCGGAGTTCATCGCCTGGGTTGTGCGGGACAGAGTCCTCGAACCAAGCTCAATTGTCATTGAGTGGGTGAAGGAGAATCCATTTGCGCACGACGATCCGCGTTACGCCTCGGCGGGTCGCTATATGTTCACTGCAGTTGATGAGTTCGTCACGCGCGTAGGCTGAGCTGGCGCTCGAAAATCGGTTCACCTCACCGCAGCCTAAGTCCGTCCGTCTGCCGACGCTCTCCATAGAAAGGACTGTCCCCACCCACGCGCCAATGTCCGCAGTCTGGCTCGGAGGCTATGTCTGCAAGTGGCGCATCTTTGCCGTCACACCAATCCCCCAGCGGGCGGCCGCATAGCATACGTCTGAACCGCTGAGGAGGGTGGGAGGCGGACGTTGACGCCCGGTCTCCCGCTGCACAAAGTTCGCCTATGAAACCGATGTCTAGCAGGTGGCCCGCAGTCCTACTGATCGGTGCCCTACTCGCCGCGCCAACGGCGGGGATGACTGCGGATGCCGCTCCGGGTGATATGGACCAGATCGTCATGAAAGGCTTTTTGTGGGGTCGCCCCACAACAAGCTGGGAGATCAATCGTGATGGGTCGGGCTGGGTCACTTCACGGCGCGACGGACGAAGCTTTAACGAGTTTACCTTGGTGACCAAGCGATGGGGTCCGTCGTCAAGAGCGTTTGAGCAGGTGAAGACGGCGCTTGTCGAAGCAGAACGGTTTGCGGGTCGCAAGTTGCCCTGTCGCAACATGGTGACCGATGGCCCGTATGGAGCTGTGACGTGGCGCACGGGTGGCACTATTGAGACCTTGAACTACAGTTTCGGGTGCATGTCCCCTACCTCAGAACGCGTGTTCGCGACCTTCGCGACCGCCTGGACAGAAATCCAAAATCTGTCAGCGGGGGCGATAGCAACTGAAGAGCTAGTGACTCAGTAAAGCTGTCAGCTGACATTGTCTGAGATGGGGTCGAAATCCGTCATGGAGCCCGGAGCCGAAAGCGGACCTCAGCGCAAGCGCCGGAAAGCAGGCCGCCGAACCGCCGAGAGGGGTGGAAAGCGGACCCTGACTAATCGAACTCCGGCTTGAAATCCGGGTGGACCCAGACGTGCTTCACTTGGCCGGGTTTCAGCCTGACGCTGCCCGTATCGAATGGCTGTAGGGCGGCGATAAAGACGTCGAAGTCGTTCGCGATCACGACGCCATCGCTTTCAATCTCATGGTCCCAGAACAGGACTTCGCCAGTTTCGGGCTTTAGCCAAACGTAGTTTCCGCAGCCATCTTCGGCGACCGGCACAGCCCTTCTCGGGAAGCCATCAATCTCGCGCCTCAGTTCTGACGCGTCAGCAATCGGGATAAAAGCGCGCACACCACTTTGATTGCCGGGCACTTCGAATGTGTTGTTTTCTGGCTTTGCACCGTCGTGGTCGCGCAAGAAAGCTCGAAAACTCGCCGGGAGCGTGCAGCCCAAAGCCTGTTCGGCTCCGTCAATCTGCTCATCGGAAAGACCGACAGTTTGCGGAATAGCTATCGCCAAGAACCACCTCCAGCGGGCCAGCTTAGCTTCGCAGCGAGAGTCCGCAACGGGTCGGATTCAACCGTGGCCAACGGGCTGACAACCGGACCTTCGTCCTTGCCGAGCAATGTCCGGAATCCGGCCCTCAGCCAATGACAGCAAGTGGCGCATCCTTGCCGGCGCGGTTGTCGCGAGTGGGCGGTCGCCGTGCAGACGTTCTGAAAGCCGCGAGGGGTGGAAAATTGACCTATTCATCAACTGGTTCGAGATGGCTCTCATGCGCGTCGGCATGTGAGCCATCGCCGAACTCGATCATGTAAACCGTGCCTGGCGGCATCTTCTCAAGGGACACGGTGGAACGCTTATCCGCCCGGGTGATGGCAACTATGGAAGCGAAGCAGCCAGGGCGCAGATGCGGCGGAGCGTCTGCGCGAACCAAGACAGTATCTCCCCATGTCATCACGACGCGAGGGTGCACCAGGTTATCAACGTCCGCAACGGGTCCGGATCCCGTGACCAGCGGGCCGGCGACCAGACCATCGTCTCGGCTGACGAATGTCCGCATATCGGCGTGGGGCCTAGGTCAGCAAGCGGCGCTATGGCGAAGCGGCTGTGACTTCAGTTTGCGGGCCGGGCGTTTGCACGCTTAGACTCCCAGCGTGGCTCGGGGAGGTCGGTGTGAGGCTTGGCGTACTAGCTCGTACCCTATTCGTGATATCCGGCCTCTGGATGGCGGGCGCGACATACTATTTTGCGTCGATCCACGACAGCGAGGGCCGAGCCACTGCGGACGCGTTCTTTGAAAGTTGCGCAGGGACGCAGGGCTACGACTGCCGGAAGGCGTCGGAGGAAATCTACGCAGCGCACACCTCAGGGCTGGAGGGGGGGCTCTGGGGTTTCTCGGCGTTTCAGGCGGCGTTCTGGTTGGTCCTAGCGCTGGTGGCGTTCGGCATCCTATTTGGAGCATTCCGCTGGGTACTAGCTGGACGCAAGTGACGCCGTCGGCTTAGCGCCGATGGGGCAAGTTCGTGACGCCACCGGTGTCCACATCTACCTTCGCAGAAGGTCGTCCGGCGTCCCGAACGTCCGCTCTTCGGCCCGATCCCAACGTCTCCTCATGGCGCATCCTTGCCGTCGCCCTGATCGCTGGACTGGCGCAATCGCGGTGGAGACGCCCTGAAGAGCCGCGATAGGAGCGGACTTCCTACCTTCCCACCAAACGTTCCCGCGATGTACGGTAAGGGGAATGCAGGACTCCACATACGACGGACTACCGATCAGTCGAGAGCCGCCCTTCGGTGCGACTGTGGTGATCTATCGTCGGATGGTCGAGGGCATCCAACTTTTGCTGCTGCATCGAGCCCACCATGGCCCGGCCTTCGAGGGGGATTGGGCTTGGACGCCGCCCGCCGGATCGCGTTGGCCGGGTGAGGACATCGACGAGTGCGCCCAGCGAGAACTGCTGGAAGAGGTCGGCCTCGCATTGCCGCTTACGCCCACGGACTGCGGCTCAATCGAATGGCTGGTTTATGTAGCGGAGGCGCAGCCCGATGTGACCGTCAGGCTCGACGAAGAGCACGACCGTTATGCGTGGGTCAGCCCGGCGAAGGCCCTCGGGCTATGTGCGCCCAGCGCGGCATCGGAGCCACTCACTCGCGCGGTCAGCTTCATAAGATCGTTGTGAGCGCGACCTTCTGATCACCATCGGACCTTCCAGGCCTCAGTAACGGGTCGGACTCATTCGTGGCAGGCCTCCCGGCCACCGAACTTTCTCCCACCCTAAGGAATGTCCGCAGACTGGCCAGAAGCCAGCGACAGCTTCTGGCGCACCCAGGACCTCCGGTAGCCATCAGGTCAGCGCCTAACTACGGGACTGCGCCAGCTAGCCAACGCCTTGCATCCTCCATCACCTCTGGGAGACGATCTTCACCCCCAGCCTCCCTCATAAAGTGGTCCAGCGCCGGATACTCGAAGTAGGTGACATCTTTGCCGGCGTTCGTCAGATAGTCGCGCCCTGCACGGGCCGCTTCGACAGGCGAGGAAGTGTCCTGCGCCCCATGGATCAGCAGGATTGGCGCCGAAGACAGCGCCAGGGCTCTTGCTGGCATTACGTCTGCGGCGTCCGCCCACCACTTGTGGCTCAGACCGGCCCATCGCGTGCCGCCTGACGGATTCTCCCTCGCGGCTGCAATTTGCGCGTCCAACTCTGCGGCGACGGGGGGCGGCAAGGCGCGCCCGATCAGCTCTCGCACCGTCGTGCCGGCGCCTGATGAGAACACAATCGCCGCCTGCGTTTCTGGAAGCAAAGCGGCTGCAAGCGCGACAACCGCGCCGCCCTCGGATCCGCCGAACAGCACCAGCTGGCCAGACCACCAGTCACGTCGCCTGAGCTCTGCCACCACCAGAAGCATGTCCAGTGTTCGTTGATGGAGCGTGGATCGCTCCCAATAGTCCGTGGGGCAGCCATCCACCAAGTCGACTTCCGCACCCGCAATGACGCCGGGCTGATTGATCAGCACCAGCCGACGGTCAGGCGCCAGGAGTTCCGCCACCCGGAAAGCCGAGGGGTTATCGCTGACTTCCCTGCAACCGGTGCCTTGCAAGATGATAAGAGCATCCTGTGTCCCCCCGGCGCCCGCCTCCACCAAGAAGCTGACTGGTGACCCGTCGGCGCGGTGAACGACTGACCGCTCGAGCGGGGCAACCTCAGCGGCCGAAACAGCGGGGCGAAGGGCTAGCAGCAGGAGCGCTGCGACACATGTCGCCTTCAACACGAATGTCTGTATCCGCACAGGGTCGCCTCCAAGTTGGGGCGTCCAAACGAACCGTTTTCAAGCGTCGCGATGCCCATAGGCTGAGGTTGGCGCTTGGACCGGCGCCGCGCAACTCTGGCGAGCGCCGGCCCTAGTCGCGGAAGGTCGGGTTGTGGAACGCGGGTCGACTTCCGATTCTATCGCGGTCCTGTCCGGAGTCCGGTGACCGTCGGAGCAATGAGGGTCGCGAAGTCTGCGAATGGCAGGAGGCGGATGCTCGATCCAGCCCCCAGAAGAAGCCGTGCAATTGCCAAATCGCTTGGCTCGATCGAAGGTCTGCAATGACCCTGACAATCTTTGGTTCGCCGCGCTCACGGACGATGCGCACGTTGTGGATGGCTGAGGAGCTTGGCCTCGACTACGAGCATGTGCCGGTCGCATGGGATGACCCTCGGCTGAAAGCCGCTGAATTTCTCCGGATCAACTCGGCCGGCGCTGTTCCAGCCATTGTCCACGACGGTTTCGGACTTGGGGAGTCGTTGGCCATCAATCTCTACTTGGCCAAGATGTTCGGTTCGGCTGGCGATGCACCTATGTACCCGACCGAACCTAGGGCAGAGGCGCAGGCATGGCAGTGGACGCTTTTTGCCCAGGCGCACTTGGAGCCCTGGGTTCGTCGAGACGGCGGGCAGCCAGTGTATGAGGGGCTAATGTCCGAGTTCGCGCTCACCGAAGCGCACCATGCCCTGACCCGGCTCGACGCCACCCTTGCTCAACGAGAATGGCTGGTCGGCGATCACTTCACCGTCGCTGATTTCAACGTTGCTTGCGTGCTCTCACCTTCTCGGACCAACTCGCTGGACATGACGGCGCACCGGCCGACAATGGCTTGGCTTTCGCGGTGCTATGGTCGTCCAGCAGCGATCTCGGCTCGTTCCAAGTTCGCCGGTTAGGCTGCCTCCAAAGGCCACTCACCAGTGCCTCAGATTTTCGGGACCCACCTCTAGCAGGGAGCGCCAGGCTCTGACCCCCGCAGCGGAAGGACCGAATCTGGGTCACAACGCGATGCTCGGAATTGGCGCGGTTGAGGCTCTTTCGTAAGGCGTTTTAAGTTGGCGAGCGTTCGTTGCGGGACGTCAGGTGCGTCGACTAGCCCGTGTGAGATCCAGGCGCAGGGTGCCGTTGATCCGCTCGGCGTCCGGCTCATAGACGCCGGCCTCGCCGGCATAGGTCGGCCAGTCGCGCACCCGCTCGGCGATCTCGCTGACCACGCCGAGCGTCCGGCGACGCTTAAAGCCGCAGACGGCGCCGAAGGCGACCAGATCCTCCAGGTCGAACCCGTCGCGCTTGCTGTTCAGACTCATCTGATGGCGGCTGGTCCAGGCCCCGGACGGATTGTAGGCGTAGGCGACGTCGAAGGCGGGCGACAGGCGCCAGGCCCCGGACCGATCCATCAGGAAGGCGATGTTCTTCACATGGTCGTCCTGGTTGCGGATGAACAGGTTGAGCACCGCGCGGCGGAACTGCTGTTCAATATCGACCGGCGGGAGGTCGAGCAGGCGGATCGTCTGGATCGCCTGTTCGTAGCTGTAGGCGCCGGCGGCGTTGAAGTCGTAGTGTCGAAGCGCCGCAAGCGACTGCATATGGAGCTTCTTGCCGTCTTCGGTGCGGTCGAAACGGCGGGTCATGAAGTGGCTGCGGCCGCCTTCGTGGTGCAGGCGGCAGTCCGCCATGTCGATCCCCGCGTCGCGCGCCATCCGGAAGAAGGCGTATTCGATCAGGCCGAAGCCTTGTGGGTCCGCCAATTCCTTGTCCCGGTTATTTGTGACGCCGTCGAACTTCATCAGCCAGTAGGTGAAGCCTTCGTGGACGGGAACCTGGCCGGAGCGGAACTCGCCGGTATCGGCGTTCCAGGCGAGGACGGCCTTGGCCCGCGCCCCGCCCGCCGAGGTGCCGACCCGCAGGATCTCCTCCAGCGTGTCGTGGTCGTCCTCGCCGCCGAGGACGCCGTGCCTCCCCTCGCGCATCGACAGCACCTGATTGGCCAGGTCCACCAGGGCGGTGATCTCCACGCGGCGCGTGCGACGAGTTGCCTTCAGGAGCGTCGGATGGAACTCCAGCGCGCCCATGCCGCGCGTCCCGATGTAGCAGAGGCGCTCGACCGAGTTGAACGAGGCGGCGTTGCGGTTCTGGCGCGCCAGCCAGGCGTCGATCAGAGCGTTTCCGTATTTGTCGGGAAGGGAGTCGGCCAGAAGCCCCGGCAGGCCCTTGAAGGCGGGCTTGGGCAATTCGGGAAAGGCGTAGGGCGCAACGCTCGGCGGCATCACCAACGGGGAAAGCGCGATGCCGCTGGCCGCGAACTCGGGCGTATACTGGAAGACGGCGTGACTCTGATCCTCCAGCCAGGTGACGGCGCCGATGTCCCGGCCCCACAGGCGGATGGTGGCGTCCGTCATTCGTCGCTGCCCCAGGTCCAGGGCGTCGCCGTGGCCGCGCCATCGCCGGTCGCCCGGCGGCGTTCGCTACCGGCGGCCATGCGGACGCGGTCCACAGGCCGCACATCCGCGGGCGGGGCCAGGGCTTCGAGGCGGTCACCCAGGTCCAGGGCCTCCATCACCCGGATCAGCGTATCCAGGGAAACATTGTCGCCGGCTTCGAGGCGGCGCAGGGTGTTGATCGAGACTGCGGCGGCGTCGGCGAGCTGGCGCTGGGTCAGGTTGCGGTTCAGCCTTTGCGCCGACAATCGTCGGCCGAGCTCCTCGGCCCGGGCGGCGATGTGGTTCAGAGCTACCGGCATGGAAGAACCCTTATATGGGCGGTTAACGCCCTAAGGCAATATTATAACCCATATAAGGGTGCTTGTGAGGCCCCCTAAGGCAATCCTCATAAGAACCCTTATTTGGGTATTTAAGGCGATTTTAGACATCAAACATCCACATATGGGTTGTTGTGATGTCATCAAAGCTGACGGTCGCCGGCGGGAACAGGGCCAACCAAATCCGCCTGTGTCCTGTCCAGGCGAGTCCTGCCCGGAACTGGAACTAACCAATGTCCGCATTCCGCGAACGTGTGAACGTCGGCTCCTGGCGGATGTTGTTGATTTAGTCGGCTGTTGATCGGCGCCTGGAGGCGTGATTCCCTTGTCGTTGTTGGCTTGGGAGGCCATGGCGATGATGGGCACGCAAAGCGCTCCGCCGCAGCTGTTCTACGATTTCCGTCTCGATGATCAGGTGCCGGCAGACCATCTGCTCCGCCGGATTGACCAGTTCTTGGACTTGGAGCCGGTGCGCGAGGAGCTGCGTCCGTTTTACTGCTCCATTGGCCGACCATCGGTCGATCCGGAGCTGATGATGCAGATGCTGATCGTGGGCTACTGCATGGGCATCCGATCTGAGCGGCGACTTTGCGAGGAGGTCAACCTCAACCTGGCTTACCGTTGGTTCTGCCGGCTGGGGCTGGAGGGCAAAGTCCCTGATCATTCCCCCTTCTCGCGCAACCGCCATGGCCGCTTCCGCCAGAGCGATATCCTGCGGCGCTGTTCGAGATGGTCGTTGAGCGGTGCTTGGCCGAGGGCCTGGTCGGCGGCGAGGGCTTTGCGGTCGACGCCAGCCTGATCGCGCTGATGCTAACAAGCAGCGCTCTGTCCTCAGCAAGGACTGGCGTCCACCCCAGGATCCTGGCGTCGCGGTCCGGGAGTATCTGGAGCGCCTCGACGACGCTGGCGGCTCATTTCCGAGCAAACGTCTCGTTCGGGTGGAGGGCCATTACCGGCGCAAAGGCGTGATCCCTTAGTCGCAATGGGTCGATTTCACCCGCGGCCCGTCTGCCAGCAACCAGACTTCCTACAAAGAAGCGGAATGTCCGGATATCGGCCGGGACCTGCCAGTGGCCGTGGCCCTGACCGGCGGCGAGGTCTCCAACATCAAGGGCTACGGCCCTCTGTGGTCGAGTGAGGGTCTCTGCCAAAGGCGCTCCTGAGCGACATGGGCTATGACACCGACGCCATCTTGGGCGACCTCGAAGCCCGAGGGATCGAGCCCGTCACCCCGCCCAAGCGGGCACGCGGAATCCGCCGGCGGATCAACGGCCAACTCTATACACTGAAGGATCTCGTCGAGCGGTGCTTTTCCAAGCTCAAGGACAGCCGCACATTGGCCACCCGATATGGCGGGGCCGCGACAACTATTACGGCTTCACAAACGCCCTCTCCGCTCGACTATGGGTTAGGCCTTCATCAACAGATCCTAGTCTAGCGGCCAGTGTATTATTCTCTGCTGAAACCACTAGATGGCGAAAATCCAGTCACCTGTCAGGCTGACAATATCGACGCCGACGAGGACCATCTGAGCGCCGCCAACCATGTTGATCGCAACGTCAGCACCGACCTGCGCAACTGTGTAAGCTGTGCCTTTTTCGATCTGCACTCTGTCCCCCTGTGCTCGGCTGAAGTCCAACACCATATCGATGCCGGCGTCGCCAAAGGTATGGAAGATATCGCTGCCTGCCCCCCCGCTGAGCGTATCGGCGTCCCTATCGCCAGAAATCCAATCATCGCCGGGACCACCATAGAGCACATCGTTTCCCTTGCCCCCTCGGATAAGGTCACCAGCCCCTAAACTCGTCTTGGAGCCGCCATAGCAAGTGTCATTCCCGAGGTTTCCATAGACGATATCCCGCCCTTCACCTCCGATCAGAAAGTCATTGCCTTTCCCACCGACAACCCAGTCATCTCCTTTACCGCCATTCAGACTGTCATCTCCAGCGTTACCGTGCAGGTCATCAAATTCGTCGCTACCCTCAATGGAGTCATTCCCATCTTCCCCCCGAACATAACCTGATCGACCGACCCTGATGACATCGTCCCCACTCCCGCCAAAGACGGTATCATTTTCCAACATCTGGCTTGAGTTTACAGATGTCGAAATTGTGTCGTTTCCTCCGCCCGCAAATATAACATCGCTTCCCAACCCAGAATATATGCGATCGGATAAATCCGACCCATACACAACGTCATCACCATCAAGGAATGGATAACGGCCCATTTGTATATCATAGGCTGCATCTGCTAGATTTGTAGATATACCCTCAATAGAGCCAACAAACTTGCCACTTGTAAATATTTCTATTTTATTCACTATGCCGTTTGTGAGCGAATTATTGCTGTTAATGCCGAACGTTCCCCAAACACGGATTTCGTGGGCTAAGTTAGTAAGTTTTGCAAATGAGCTAGAATACTCTTCAACCTCAAAATATCTGATCGTACTCAGTACGTTTAGGAAGTTTATTCCAGCTACATTTACGATAGCCATAGCTTTAACCTAACCTAACAATTGTATACTATTGGAGAGTCCGATTCGCTATCAAGCGATCTTCGGTGGCGCCTAGTGCTCGGAAATTTAGCGAGAGAATAAAATCTGGAAAGCCAACGGCTCCTGTGCGGTGATTTTTTACCGTGACCAGTCAACTCAGCGTTGAAGTTTTACTGATCCGATCCGCGAATACTGGATTGTTCTGAGCTAGAATTTTCCGCCCCGGATTTCCCAAGCGGGGGGCGCGAAGGTCCACTTTCTATCGGGGCCGGAGGTCCGAAGCTGGCGCTCTCCCGCTCTATGGGAAGCTGCGTCCCCAGCTGCTGGGTAGGGTGAGTGGCGCCCTGTCAAGGAAGGCGATCACCGTTGCCATCCCTCCTCACAGACACTTCGAACTCAAGGCCTTCGTCGGGATAGTGGATGTTCTCCACCCCCCGATGCCTTGTGCCGATCGCCAGGAAGCTGGCCGGGGACGCTGAGCGGTTACAGATGTGGTGAGCATTCGCCTCGCCCGCCGGAAAGGCCACGTACATTCCTTTCGTGAGCGGATGCTCCCCGTTCTCGTCAATCAAGACGAGTTCGCCCTCGATCACGAAGACAAACTCGTCCTCCTGTTCGTGCCAGTGGCGCAGAGCGGAGTACGCACCAGGCTGGAGCGTCAGGTGATTTACGCCGAACTGCGTCACACCAAGTACGCGAGCCAGCCGCTGTTCGGACTTTCCCTCGAACCACTCCGGATGGAGCGTCGGAGCGAAGTTCTGCGGCGGTGGCGATCCGATTCTCCCGATGTGAGTCTCCGGCATTCCCCCTCCTGGTCCGCTTCTCATCAAAGCGACCACTCGCGGCGCCGGCAACGGCTCGGCTTCAGCCGCGGGCTCCCGCTGAGGAAATGTCCGCATTCCGGCTCGGACCTTATGTCCACAAGTGACGCCTCAGCCACCCCTAAACCCCCTCCGCCTCCAGCCGAGTGCGCCACAGCGCCGCGCGCTTGGTCAGCTCGTCCTTGCGGCGGAGGTCGGAGTAGTCTTCCGGCAGGCGGTCGAGGATTTCGAAGCGGAAGGCGTCTGCGCCGTGGGTGGTCCAGGCGGCCTGCAGGGTGCGGTGGGGACTGGAGCCCTGGCGCAGGGCAAACCATAGGCCGTTCTGATGGGTGTCGATGTGGCGGCTCTGGCCGACCCAGGCCTGGCCCGTGGCGTTGCAGATGACGGCGAAGACCCCGGCGATCGTCGGACGCTCCTTATAGGCGGCGATCAGCGCCTTGCGGGTGGATGATGTCATGACAACTCCTATTTACCCGGGTATATATGGCGAGTAATTTTATCCGGGTAAATAGATGACCGATCACGCGACCGAATTTCCCTCAGGCCTCGTCCTGTTTCAGGGGGCGCGGAAGATCGCCCAGGGGCCGCTGGACGAGGTGCAGGGCAAAGCCCTTGAAGCGCGCAGCGCTGCGCCCGAGGCGCCCCTGCTGGCCTTCGACCTGGCCACCGGGCGGCTGACGGACCTGGAGGGGCGGGTTGAGGCTGTGGCGGCGGCGCCGGGGCCGGAGCCCGCGCGGCGGGGGCGGCCGAGGCTGGGGGTGGTGGCCCGGGAGGTCACCCTTCTGCCCCGGCATTGGGACTGGCTGGCGCAGCAACCGGGCGGCGCCTCTGTGACCCTGCGCAAGCTGGTGGAGCAGGCGCGCAAGACCCATGCGGGGGCCGATGAGCAGCGCGCGCGGCGCGAAGGCGCCTATCGCTTCATGTCGGCCATGGCCGGCGATGCAGCCGGCTTCGAGGAGGCCAGCCGCGCCCTGTTCGCCGGCGACCGGGGGCGGCTGTCGGGCCTGATGGCGCCCTGGCCGGCCGATATTGTCGCCACAGTCGAGACGCTGCTGGGGCCTGAGGAAGAGGCCTGAGCCTGAAGGCGCTGGCGCGCGCGGTGCGCCTCAAGCGGCCTTCTGCAGCTCCTGCTTGACCCGTTCGGCCAGGGTCTTGATGTCGATGGGCTTGGGCAGGAAGGAGATGTTGGTCTCTCCCTCCAGCAGGTTGGAGAACTCGGCCTCGGCATAGCCGGAGATGAACATGACCGGGGCGCCGGCCAGGTACTGGCGGGCCTGTTTCAACAGGTCTGGCCCCTGCATGCCGGGCATGACCACGTCGGAGATCATCAGGTCGATCTGGCCGGCGTGCAGCTCGGCAAGCTCCAGGGCCTCTTCGCCGGACGCGGCCTCGATCACCTCATAGCCCCGGGCGCGCAGCAGGCGGGCGGCGACGCCGCGCACGGCGTCCTCG
>JAHUZY010000241.1 GCA_019264505.1 Phenylobacterium sp.
GATCGGCGGTCTCAAAATTCCGCGTGCCCGAAAACGCGTTGGCGTAGGTAAAGACGTACCAGTTGCGCTCTTCGAAGTCCTCGAATTCGGTCACGAGGTGCGTCAGCGAGAGGTAGTGATCGTCATTCGGCGCGTATTCGATCTTGCCGGAATAGGACTCCGTGACGCGTTCGATCACATACTTGGTGAAACGCTGCGACGAGAGGCCGACCGTGTCGAAGCGCGGCTCGGAGTTGTCGGTGTGCTGTTCGAATGAGTAGTGCGAGCCGATCAGGCTGGCGCCCCAGGTCCCGTTGGACCAGGACAGGCGGCCGGAATACTGCTTCACCGGACCATCGCCCATATCGACGAAACCGCCGCCCACATCGAAGCTTCCGTGGAAGCCGGGCAGGGACAGGGGCGAGAAGGTCTCGATGTTCACCCGGCCGGCCAGGGCCTCGGCGGGCATGTTCGGCAGCAGGGTCTTGTTCAGCACCACCTGGCTGATCTGGGCGGCGGGCACGGAGTCGAAGCGGAAGATGCGGTCTTCGGCGCCGATCAGGTTGACGCCGTCCAGGGCCATGGTGGTCCAGCGGGTGGGCGCGCCGCGGATCTGGATATAGCGCTCCTGGCCCTGGTCACGCTGAACGCCGACGCCGGGCAGGCGGGCGAGCGCGCCGGCGGCGGTGGCGTCGGGGAAGCGGCCGATGGTGTCGGCGGCGATGACGTTGACGATATTGTCCGACGCCTTCTGGATTTCCAGAGACGCTTCAATGGACTCGCGGATCGGCGAGGCGGTGACCACCACCTCCGAGACTTCGGCGTCCTGGGCGAGCGCGGGCGCTGCGGCGGCGGCGAGAATGGGCAGAGAGGCCGAGACGGCGAGCAGAGCGCGGCGCGTACGCGCGCCGGCGAGACGCGCCGGATGGCGCAAATGGTTGGATGACATGGTCCGTCCCCCTTGTTGCTGTGATCAGCGGACGGGGGCCTCCACTAGGCTAGGCCAGTGTCATCCATTCGTGGGTTTGGTGATGTCTCAGTGTTGGGGCCGAGACTTGTTGGTTAGACAGGGCGGCGCGGCGCACCCATCCCGAGGGGACAAGTGCGCCGACCAACCTAGCCGTGCAGCTTCTTGGCCACCTCGGCGATGCGGCGGCCCTGATAGCGGGCGCCGTCCAGCTCGGTCTGGCTCGGCTGGCGCGAGCCGTCGCCGCCGGTGATGGTGGTGGCGCCGTAGGGGCTGCCGCCCGTCACCTCATCCAGGCGCATCTGGGCCTGATAGCCATAGTCCATGCCGACCACCACGAGGCCAAAGTGCATCAGGTTGGTGATCAGCGAGAACAGGGTGGTTTCCTGGCCCCCGTGCTGGGTGGCCGTGGCGGTGAAGGCGCCGCCGACCTTGCCGTTCAGGGCGCCGCTGGCCCACAGACCGCCGGCCTGGTCGAGGAAGTTGGCCATCTGCGAGGCCATGCGGCCAAAGCGGGTGCCGACCCCGATGATGATGGCGTCATACTCCGCCAGGTCCTGGATGGAGGCCACCGGCGCAGCCTGATCCAGCTTGTAGTGGGCCGCCTTGGCGACCTCTTCGGGCACCAGGTCGGGGACACGCTTGATGTCGACCTGGGCGCCGGTCTCCCGGGCGCCTTCAGCCACGGCCTGGGCCATGGTTTCGATATGGCCATAGGCCGAATAGTAGAGGACCAGAACCTTGGTCATGAGGAGCTCCTGCAGCGTAAGATGTGGGGGAAGGGGAGGCGGCCCTTAGGCCGCGTCCACCAGGACGAGTTCGGAATCTTCCAGGGCGGTGATGGTCAGGGACGTCTCGCCGGTGATGGCCGCCCCATCCCGGGCCTCAAGGGTCACGCCGTTGACCTCCACCCGGCCCTTGGCCGGCACCAGATAGGCGTGGCGCGCGGCGTCCAGGACGTGTTCGGTGGTCTCACCCGCCTTCAGGGTGGCGCCCAGGACGCGGGCCGGGGTGCGGATCGGCAGGGCGTCGGCGTCGTCCTCGAAACCGCTGGCCAGGGTCACGAACCGCCCGGACCGGTCGCCCTTGGGGAAGGGCTTGGCGCCCCAGGCCGGCGCGCCGCCGGTGCGGGCCGGCTCGATCCAGATCTGGAAGATGCGGGTGGTGTCGCTTTCCAGATTGTACTCCGCATGGCGGATTCCGGAGCCTGCGCTCATCACCTGGACGTCGCCGGCCTCGGTGCGGCCCTTGTTGCCCAGGCTGTCCTGATGCGTGATCGCCCCGTCCCGGACATAGGTGATGATCTCCATGTCGGCGTGGGGATGGGGTGGAAAGCCCGAGTTCGGCGCGATCTCGTCGTCATTCCAGACCCGGATCGGCCCCCAGCCCATGCGCTTGGGATCGTAGTAGTTGGCGAAGGAGAAGTGGTGGCGCGCCTTCAGCCAACCGTGGTCGGCGCCGCCCAGTCCGTCGAAACCTCTGCGTTCGATCATTTCGAAACCTCCGCGCCCGGTGGGGCGCTCTTGCCTGAGACCAAGATAGGGCGGATGATCGCGTCATAAATAGAAACTACTGAAAGACACTGTTTCCAAAATGCCCAAGTTGCCGGACCTGGAGGCCATGGCGATCTTCGCCAAGGTGGTGGAGCTGAAGTCCTTCTCCGCCGCCGCCGATGAGCTGGCCCTGTCCAAGGCGACGGTCTCAAAGGCCGTGACCCGGCTGGAGGCGAGGCTCGGCGCGCGGCTGTTCAACCGGACTTCCAGGCGCCTGGCCCTGACGGAGGCCGGCCTTCGATTGGCCGGGCCAGCCGCGCAGCTGCTGAATGACGGCGAGGCGGCCGAGGACGCGATCCTGGCTCAGTCGGCCCAGCCCCGCGGCCTGGTGCGTCTGGCCTCGCCCATGTCCTTCGGCCTGCTGGAGGTGGCCCCCTTGCTGCCGGACTTCCTGGCCGCCCATTCCGAAGTGTCAGTGGACCTGCATATGAGCGACGAGACCATCGATCTTGTCGGCATGGGGTTCGACATGGCGCTTCGGATCGCGGCCTTGCCGGATTCCTCCCTCGTGGCCCGTCGCATCGGGCCCGTCGCACGTCATGTGGTGGCGTCGCCGGCCTATCTCGCCGCCAAGGGGCGACCGACCCACCCCGCCCATCTGGCTGAACATGCCTGCCTCGGCTACGCCTACCTGCCCACGCCCGAGACCTGGCGGTTCGTCAATGCGGCAGGGGAGGAGGCGTCGGTGCGCCCCTCCGGACCCTTGCGGGCCAATAACGCCGAAGCCCTGCTGCCGGCTCTGGAGGCCGGGCTTGGCCTCGCCGTGCAACCGGACTTCATTGTCGGTGAGAGCCTCTCGGCGGGGCGGCTGGAAGCGCTGCTGACCGACTGGAGCCCCCCACCGGTGGCCCTGCATCTTGTGATGCCGCCGGGGGGACCCCGACCCGCGCGCGTGGAGGTCCTCGCTCGGTTTCTGGTCGAACGGCTGTCGGCGCGGTGCGCCGGGCGCGGTGCGGCCTCGACAGGGACCGCTGGCTGAGCCATTCGAGTTCCATGCAGATGCGCTCGAGCCTCAATGACCCTCGCGGCTGGCTGATCGCCGTGCTGACGGCCGTCCTGTGTCTGGCCATCGCCGGATGCGGCTCGATCTCGCGGCCGGATGTCGAGTTGGCCCGGGGGCAGGCGCAGGCCCAGACCGTGCTCGACCCCTTCCGCTTCGCGGCCAATAATGAGGCGGCGGGGCGGGCGTTTCTGAGCGCATGGCAGGTCGAGCGTGAAGCCCTTGGGGCCGACGGGATCACCGCCCTGGCGGTTTCAGGCGGGGGCGCCAACGGCGCCTACGGCGCGGGCGTGCTGGTCGGATGGACGCAAGCGGGCGATCGGCCGGTTTTCGACCTGGTGACGGGGGTGAGTACGGGGGCCCTGATCTCACCCTTCGCCTTTCTGGGACCGACCTGGGACGAAAGCCTCACCGCGGCCTATCGGGATGAGGACGTCTCGCGCCTGACCTCCGGCGGCTGGGGGGCGCTGTCGCGTCCAAGTCTCTACAGCGACCGCTCCCTGCGCGCCCTGGTGGGAAAGTACGTGGATCCGGCGCTGTTGCGGGCCATTGCAGCCGAACATCGTCGTGGGCGCCGGCTTTTGGTGGCGACCACCAATCTGGACGCTCAGGCGACCATCCTTTGGGACATGGGCGCAATCGCCACGGCTGGACAGGCGCCGGGGCAGGAAGCCACGGCGGTGGCCCTGTTTCGTAATGTCCTGGTGGCCTCGGCCAGCATTCCTGGCGTCTTCCCCCCGGTGATGATGCAACTGGATGAGACCGGCGAGGGCGTGGCCGAGATGCATGTGGACGGCGGCGTCAGCACGCCGTTCGTCCTGGGCCCGGCGACCCTGACCCTGTGGACGCCTGAGGGCGTCATGCGCCCGCGCGACCTCTATGTGATCATCAACGGCGAGATTGAGCCCAGGCGGTCGCTCACCAAGGGGGCGACCCTGCCGATCCTGATGCGCAGCTTCGACACCCTGTCCAAATCGGACTTGCGGGCGCACCTGATCGCCGCCATGGCCTTTGCAAACCGCAATGAGGCGCGGTTGCGCTACGCCGCCATCCCAACGGCCCTGGGGGCCGACAGCCTGGCGTTCGACCTGGACTCCATGCGCAGGCTGTTCGAGGCGGGCCGCGCCGCGGGGGCGGCCGGCGCCGCCTTTGCGGAGATCAGCCCGGAGGCGGAGCCGCCGCCGGCGCCCTGAAGGCTCAGGCCGCGCTGGAGACGGCGGGCGCTGCGGGCACGGCGGCGGGCGCATCGGCTTCGGGCTTTGGCAGCCGCACGCTGCGACCTTCGAAGACCGCGCCGGTCTCCATGGCCAGTTGCTCGTGGGCGATGTCGCCCTCCACATGAGCTGTGCCATAGAGGCGCAC
>JAHUZY010000282.1 GCA_019264505.1 Phenylobacterium sp.
GGCGGTGAGGCCGCCACCAGCGCGGTTGATCATGGTGACGTCGCCGCCATGGCTGCGGGCGATGGAGCGGACGACGGCCAGGCCCAGGCCGATGCCGCCGGTGCCGCGGCTGCGGGAGGGCTCGCGGCGATAGAAGGGCTCGAAGATCCGCTCCATGTCCTCTTCGGGAATGCCGGGTCCCTCATCCTCGATTTCGATGACGACGCCGCGGTTCTCGATGATCACCCTGGCCCGGGCGCGGTCGCCGAACTTGACGGCGTTCTCCACCAGGTTGGTGACCAGACGGCGCAGGGCGATGGGATCGCCTTCGATCACCACCTTCTCGGCGCGCTCCACCTCGATGGCGGCGCCGGTTTCGGCCATCTCGTCACAGACGCTCTCCACCAGGGAGGCCAGCTCCAGGCGGGTCCGCTGGCCCGGCTTGGTGGCGTCACGGACAAAGCCCAGGGTGGCGGCGACCATGGCCTCCATCTGGTCGATGTCGGACGCCATCTTGGCCCGCTGATCTTCGGGCGCGTTCTCGATCCGGAACCGCAGGCGGGTCAGGGGTGTGCGCAGATCGTGGGCGATGGCCCCGACCATGGCGGTCCGGTCCTGGACATAGAGACGCAGCCGCTGCTGCATCTGGTTGAAGGCCCGCACCGCCACCGAGATCTCCGCAGAGCCGTGGATCGCCAGGGGCGGGGCCTCCGGGTCGCGTCCCAGCCGCTCGGCGGCCTCGGCGAACAGGCGGAAGGGTTTCGAGAGGCGCCGGGCGAACATCCAGGCGATCGGCGCCATGACCAGGGCCGAGAGCAGGAACCACAGCAGGACCCGCTGCTGCCAGACGTTCAGGCCGAGACCCCGTTCGGGGCGCACCACGGCCCACTGGCCGTCAGGCCGCTTCATAGCGATCTCGAAGGGCGCCACCAGGAACCGGTCCTCGTGGCCCTCGCCGCCGGCGCGCTCCATGCGGTCGCGGACGATACGGAAGACCCGCCGGTCGGAGATGGGGAGGCGATAGGTCTTGGCGATCACCAGATCGCTCTTGGCCACCCCCAGGTCCTCCGCCAGCTGGTCCCGGGCCCAGATCATGCTGTCGGCGGTGGACTGGCCCTCCGGCGGGCTGCGGGTCAGTTCATACTGCAGGTCCCGACGCTCGATCAGGTCGCCGGGCCGGCCCTGCAGGGCCTGGGCGATCTCGGAGAAGCGATAGAAGTCCGGGACCGGCGGCGGCAGGTTGAAGAGCAGGAAGACGCTGATCGCCTGGGCGGTGATCAGGCTGACGCCGACCAGCATCAGCACCTGCACAAACAGGGAGGCGGTGGCGCGCCGGTCGCGGGCGGGGCTCAAGGCCGCTTCACCTTGGGGGTGAACATATAGCCTTCGTTGCGGATGGTGCGGATCAGGTCATGGCCGCCGCCGTCGTCCAGCTTGCGGCGCAGGCGGCTGATCTGCACGTCGATGGCCCGGTCGAAGGCGTCGGAGTCGGGACCGCGGGCGAAGTCCAGCAGCTGGTCGCGGGTCAGCACCCGCTGGGGCCGCTCGACAAAGGCGCGCAGGAGGGAGAACTCCCCGCTGGAGAGGTTGACGACCACACCCTGGGGCGAGCGCAGTTCGCGGCGCACCAGATCGAGCCGCCAGCCGGCGAATTCGCAGGCCGCGCCCAGATCCTCGCCGCCCCCGTGGCGGGTCTGTTCGGCCCGCCGCAAGACGGCGCGGATGCGGGCCAGCAGCTCCCGGGGATTGCACGGCTTGGACAGGTAGTCGTCGGCGCCCAGTTCGAGGCCGACGATCCGGTCGGTGTCCTCCCCCATGGCCGAGAGCATGATGATCGGCGGGGCGTCGCCAATGGCCAGACGGCGGCAGATGGCCAGGCCGTCTTCCCCAGGCAGCATGACGTCCAGAACGATCAGATCGACCGGGTCACGCTCCAGCGCCTGCTCCATCTCCCGGGCGTCGCCCGCGGTGGTCACCGCATAGCCGTGTCGGCCGAGGAAGTCGGAGACCACGTCGCGGATGCCCGGATCGTCGTCGACCATGAGAATCCTGGCGGTGGGGCCGAGGACTTCGGTGGGAGAGGTCTGCATGCGGGCTATCTTCGGCCTCCCGGGTAACGGTCAGATTTCACGCCTGCAAAGGCGCCTGGGACCGATCAGCGCGCCAGCACCTGGTCGGCCACGAAGGGATTGGTCCGCCGCTCGGCGCCGAAACTGGACATGGGGCCATGGCCGCAGACGAAACGCACATCGTCGCCCAGGGGCCAGAGCTTGCCGGTGATGGCGTCGATCAGGTCCTGATGGTTGCCCCGGGGAAAGTCGGTGCGGCCGATCGACCCCTGGAACAGCACATCCCCCACCTGGGCGAACCTGGCCTGACGGTGGAAGAAGACCACATGGCCCGGCGTATGTCCGGGGCAGTGATAGACTTCGAATTCGGTCTCGCCCAGCGTCACCACATCACCATTCTCAAGCCAGCGGTCGGGGGTGAAGGACCTGGCCTCCGGCATGCCCCAGCGGGCGCCGTCGCCGTCCATCTGCTCGATCCAGAAGGCGTCGTCGCGATGGGGGCCTTCGATGGGAACGCCGGTCGCGGCTTTGAGCGCCGCGGTTCCGCCGGCATGGTCCAGGTGGCCGTGGGTAATCCAGATCTTCTCCAGGGTGAGTCCATTGTCCTTGAGCGCCTGGAGCAGGCGCGGGACCTCGCCGCCCGGATCGATGATCGCCGCCTTCTTCGTCTTCACGCACCAGACAATGGTGCAGTTCTGCGCCAGGGGCGTGACGGGCGCGATCAGGGCGCGGATGGGCGGGTCGTGCGTCTCAGACATGGCGGGAGCTTATCGGCGCGACGGTTTCCCGCAAGGGCGCGGGGCTCATGGCGGGCGCTTGATTGTTCCGGCGACGCTGGCCAAGGATAGGGTTTTGGCGTCGGGGTGACGCCGTCCCTGGGGCAGAAACGTCATGGTCGCCAGTATCTCTGTTCCGGGTCAGGCTCACTGGTCCTCCAAGACCGCCTTTGTGCTCGCGGCCGTGGGCTCGGCCGTCGGTCTGGGGAACCTGTGGCGGTTCCCGTCGGAGGCCGGCGCCAATGGCGGCGGGGCCTTTGTCCTGATCTATATTCTCTGCGTGGCGCTGATCGGGGCGCCGCTGCTGCTGGCCGAAACCCTGATCGGGCGGCATGGGCAGCGCTCGACGGTGACGAGCACCAAGCTGCTGGCCAAGCAATCCAACGCCAGCAGCGGCTGGGCGGCGCTGGCGGTGATCGGCATGATCGCCAACTATCTGATCCTGACCTTCTACAGCGTCGTCGCCGGCTGGGTGCTCTACTTCATCTGGACCTCGGGCGCCGACATCGTGCGCACCGTGGCGGCGGGCCAGCCCTTTGCGGGCGCCTATTCGAACCTCTCGGTCGAGCAGGTGCGCCAGCAGATGCCCGATCTGTTCGCCGATCCGGTGAAGATGAGCATCGCCCACTTCATCTTCGCCGCGGCCACGACCCTGGTGGTGGCGCGCGGGGTCAAGGGCGGCATCGAGGTGGCGGCCACCTGGCTGATGCCGGCCTTCTTCGTGCTGCTTCTGGGCATCACGGTCTATGCGGGTATCAGTGGCGACTTCTCCGCCGCCGTCGCCTTCCTGTTCACCCCGGACTTCGAACGCGCCCTGCAACCCCAGGTGCTGAACTCGGCCCTCGGCCAGGCCTTCTTCTCCTTGAGCCTCGGGGGCGGGGCCATGGTCGCCTATGGCGCCTATGCGTCCCGGGACACGAACCTGGGACAGACCTCGGGCATGATCTCTGCGGCCGACACCTCGGTGGCGATCATCGCAGGCCTGGCCATCTTCCCCATCGTCTTCAGCGTGGGCCTCACGCCGGACGCCGGCCCGACCCTGATGTTCCAGACGCTTCCAGCCGCCTTCCACAGCATGCCCGCCGGCGCCCTGGTGGCGTTCGCCTTCTTCGTCCTCGCCCTGTTCGCCGCCCTGACCTCGTCGGTCTCCCTGCTGGAGATCTCGACCGCCTATCTGGTGGAGCGCTTCAAGATGGGCCGGGCCCTCGCCGCCAGCCTGCTCGGCGGCAGTTTCTTCCTGATCGGCATGGTCTCGGTCCTGTCCTTCAATGTCTGGGCCGACCACCGGCCTCTGGCCTTCGTCCCGGGCTTCACCAACGCCAACTGGTTCGATGTGTTTGACGGGGTGACCGGGCGCATTCTTCTGCCCCTCTCGGGGCTGATCACCGCGGTGTTCATCGGCTGGATCGCTGATCGCAAGCTGGTGGACGAAGAGACAGGCCTGAAGGGCGGGCCGCTGCTGCCCCTGTGGCGGTTCCTGGTGGCCTGGCTCTGCCCGATTGCGGTCTTCCTGATCCTGCTGTTTGGCCTGTTCCCGCAGCTGATCAGCTAGGGAGCAGCCGCCGTCCCACCTTCGACGACCCCATTGCTGCCGATCCACGATGTGCTGGGCGCGTTGCAGGACGCCCTGATCGCGGGGCCGCGCGCGGTGCTGGTGGCCCCGCCGGGCGCCGGCAAGACCACGGTCACCCCGCTCGCCCTGCTGGACGCCGCCTGGCTGGGCGATGGCCGCATCATCATGCTCGAACCCCGGCGGCTGGCCGCCCGGGCCGCGGCCGAGCGCATGGCCGCCACCCTGGGCGAGGCGGTGGGCGAGACGGTCGGCTTTCGCGTGAGGATGCAGTCCAAGGTCTCGGCCCGTACGCGGATCGAGGTGGTGACCGAGGGGGTTTTCACCCGGATGATCCTGGGCGATCCGGGCCTGGCTGGCGTGGCTTGCGTGATCTTCGACGAATTCCATGAGCGCAGCCTGGACGCCGATCTCGGGCTGGCCCTGGCCCTGGACGCTCAGGGTCTATTGCGGGACGACCTGCGGCTGCTGGTCATGTCGGCCACCCTGGACGGGGCGGCTGTGGCGCGGCTGATGGGCGACGCGCCGGTGATCGAGAGCCTGGGCCGCGCCTATCCGGTGGAGACCCGCTATCTCGGGCGCAGCGACACCCTGCGGCTGGAGGACGCCATGCTCCGGGCCATTGAGCGCGCCCTGGCTGAGGAAACCGGCGGCGTGCTGGTCTTCCTGCCGGGGCATGGGGAGATTATGCGGACGGCCGAGCGCTTGGCCGAACGCCTGCGCCGGGACGACGTGCTGATCGCGCCGCTTTACGGCGCCCTGGATCCAAAGGTGCAGGACCGGGCGGTGGCCGCGCCGCCGCCTGGCGTTCGCAAGGTGGTTCTGGCCACCTCCATCGCCGAGACCAGCCTGACCCTGGAAGACGTCCGGGTGGTGATCGACTCCGGCCAGGCTCGCGTGCCGCGCTTTGACCCCGCCAGCGGTCTGACGCGCCTGGCCACCGTGCGGGTCAGCCGGGCGGCCGCCGACCAGCGGCGGGGGCGGGCGGGACGCACCGCACCCGGGGTCTGCTACCGGCTGTGGGACGAGGCCGAGACCCGCGCCCTGCCGGCCTTCGCCGACCCGGAAATCCTGGACGCCGACCTGTCGGGTCTGGCCCTGGACATGGCCCGCTGGGGGGCGAAGTCGGCCGACGATCTCGCCTTCCTCGACCCGCCGCCCAGGGCCGCCCTGGCGGAGGCCCAGGCCCTGCTTCGCCGGCTGGAGGCGGTGGACGCCACCGGCGTGCTGACCCCGCACGGCGAGGCGCTGGCCGACATGCCCCTGCCGCCGAGGCTGGCGCACATGGTCCTGCGCGCGGCCGAGCACGGACAGGCCGACCGGGCCGCCAGGATCGCGGCCCTGGTCACCGAGCGGGGGATTGGCGGGCGCGACGCCCATCTCACTCACAGGCTGGAGGCCTTCGACCGCGATCGCTCCCCCCGCGCCCGGGACGCCCGCGCCCTCGCCGAGCGCTGGGCAAGGGGCGTGCGGGAGGGCCGGGGGGCGCCCCTCAGCGACGGCCAGATGCTGGCGCTCGCCTATCCGGAACGGGTGGCCAAGGCCCGCGGGCCGCAAGGGGAGTTCCAGCTGGCCACGGGCCGCGGCGCCTTCATCGAGCCGGGCGACGTCCTGGCTCGCGAGCCGTGGCTGGCGGTGGCCGAGCTCGGCGGCGGAGATCGTCGTGACCGCATCCTGCTGGCCGCGCCCCTGACGCAGGACGAAATCCTCGACGCCTTTGCGCCGATCCTGGAGACCGAGGACCGGATCGAGGAGAGCCCCGGCGGCCGAATCCGCGTCCGCCGCCTCACGCGGCTTGGTCGGCTGGCTCTGCAGGAAAGCCTGGATGACAATCCGCCGGCGGAGGTTGTCGCCCAGGCCCTGGCCGCGCGCCTGCGGCGGGAGGGGCTGGGCGCCTTGCGCTGGGGAACGGCGGCGACGGCCCTGCGCAAACGCATCGCCTTCCTGCGTGAGCAGGATGCGCAGACCTGGCCCGACCTGTCGGACCAGGCGCTGGTGGCGGCGCTGGACGACTGGCTGACGCCCCTGCTGCTCGGCCTTCGCGGGCTCGCCGACCTGACGCCTGACCTGCTGGACGGCGCCCTGCGAAGCCTTGTGCCCTGGGATCTCCAGCGGCGCGTCGAGGCGGAGCTGCCCACCCACTGGACGGCGCCCACCGGCAACCGGGCGCAGATCGACTACGAGGCCGAGGGCGGCCCGCGGGTGGAGATCCGGGTTCAGGAGGTGTTCGGTCTGAATGAGCACCCGAAGGTGGCAGGCCGGCCCCTGACGCTCGCCCTGCTGTCGCCGGCCAGGCGGCCGATCCAGCTGACCCAGGACCTGCCGGGCTTCTGGCGCGGCTCCTGGCGGGACGTGCGCGCCGACATGCGCGGCCGCTATCCCCGCCATCCGTGGCCCGAAGACCCCTCGGTGGCCGACCCGACCACCCGAACCAAGCCGCGAAGCTAGCTGGCGGCGTAGATCATCACCCCGGTGGCCACCGACAGGTTCAGGCTGTCGGCCCGGCCGCGCATGGGGATCTTGACGTTGACGTCGCAGAGGCTGGCCATCTCCGGCGGCAGGCCCTGCTGCTCATTGCCCATCAGGATCAGGGCGGGATGCACATAGTCGGCGCTGCGGTGATCGACCTCGGCGCTCAGGAGCGTGCCGACCACCGAGCCTGGCCAGTCCCGGCGCCAGGCGGCGAACTCGGCCTCGGTGGCCCGGGCGATGGGCACGGCGAAGATGGAGCCCATGGTGGCCCGCACCGCCTCCACCGAATAGGGATCGCAGCATTCCCCCACCAGCACCACGCCGCCGCAGCCGGCCGCATCGGCAGTCCGGATGATGGTCCCCAGATTGCCCGGATCGCGCACCCGGTGCAGGGCCACCCAGGCCTTGGCCAGGCGAGGTTGCAGGGCGGTGAGGGGGGTGAAGACCTGCGGGAAGACCCCGACCACGGCCTGGGGATTGTCCCGGCGGGAGACCTTGGCGAGGATTTCGGCCGTGACCTCGATCACCTCGCCGCCGGCGTCTTCCGTCGCTTCGGCTGCGGCCTGCAGCAGGGGATGATCAGCGGCGTCGCGGCCATAGAGCAGGATCTGCGGCGCATGGCCGGTCTCCACGCCCTCGGTGACGTTCTTCAGGCCCTCGGCCACGAACAGGCCCGTCTCGTCACGGGTCTTGCGCTGGTGCAGGGCGCGCACGGCCTTGACCGTGGGGTTAGTCAGGGAGGTGACGGTGCGGCCGCTCACGAGGCCCACCGGGCGTAGAAGGACAGGCCAATCTGTCGCTCGCCAGCCGCCTCGGCCAGGGCCAGCTCGCCCCACTCGATGGTTCCGCCACGATCGGCGAGGCGGTCGGACAACAGGCCGGCCAGGGCCGCGCCGGAGATGCGCGCGGCATAGGCGTTGAGGATCAGGAAGGACGCCTTTTCCGAGAGAAGTTCAGCACATAAAGCCGAAAGCTCAGGCAGATCCTCAAACAGGCGCCACACCTCGCCTGTGGGGCCGCGGCCGTATTTGGGCGGATCCAGGATGATCCCCTCATAGCGGGAGCCGCGGCGCACCTCCCGCTGCACGTAGCGGCGGGCGTCCTCGCAGATCCAGCGGACGGGGCGATCGGCCAGGTTGGACAGCTCAGCGTTCTCCCGGGCCATGGCGATGGCCTTCTTGGAGGCGTCCACATGGGTGACCGCCGCGCCGGCGGCGGCGCAGACCAGACTGGCCACACCGGTGTATCCGAACAGGTTCAGGACCCGGGGCGGCTCCGCCTCGGCCTGGATCTGGCTGCGGATGCGCGTCTCCAGCCACTCCCAGTTCGCAGCCTGCTCGGGGAAGAAGGCCAGGTGGCGGAAGGCGGTGAAACGGGCGTTGAACCGCGCCTGGCGCCAGGACATGGACCAGGCCTCCAGCGGCGCGCCCTGGAAGCGCCAGCGGCCGGCGTCCTCCTCGTCGCTGGGATCGAAGATGGCGTCGGCGGCCGCCCAGGTGGCGGCGTCCAGACG
>JAHUZY010000219.1 GCA_019264505.1 Phenylobacterium sp.
GCCCGACGCCGTTCAAGGCGCCGGGCGGGGAAGGTCAGCCGACGTGGTCTTCGCGGATGGTCTGGGTGGCTCGCCAGAAGCAGTAGAAGGCGACCAGGCCGAAGCTGGACGAAACGATCAGGGCCCAGCGGATGCCCTCGCCCGAGCCCATGTTCATTCCCACGGCGAAGTAGTCGCTGATGAGGCCCACGGCGAGCGGGCCGAGGCCCAGGCCGATCAGGTTGATGATGAACAGCAGAATGGCCGAGGTGGTGGCCCGCATATGCGGCGGCACGATCGACTGCGCCGTCCCATAGACCGGCCCGTACCAGATGGTCCCAAGGAGACCGTTCACCGTCAGCAGCAGCAGGGCCAGGGGCACGCTCCCGATGGTCACCGCGGCGATGTAGATCGGGATGGTGATCAGGGAGGCGAGGGCAGGCGCCACCATCTGGGCCCGCAGATCACGGGCGGCGAACTTGTCGGCGATGAAGCCGCCCAGCCAGGAGCCCAGGGCGCCGGCGGTGCCCGACATCAGGCCGAGAGCCAGGCCCAGGAAGCCGATGGATTGGAGATTGTAGCCCACGGTGGCGCCGACCGTGGACGCCAGGGACTGCACCTGATCGGGGTAGTTCCGGAGGAAGAACGACGCGGTGAAGGGCGCGTGGCCATAGCCGATGAAGGCTTTGATCGCCGCGGCGAACGAGATGTACCAGAAGGTCTTGCGGCCTTTGAGGAACTTCATGGTCTCGGGGAAGGTGGCCGAGCTGGCCTGGATCTTGTTGGTCCGGCGGGCGAGCTCCTTGCGGGGCTCTGGCAGGGTGAAGATGGCCAGGATGGCGAACAGGATGCCTGGGACGCCGGCCACGAAGAAGGCGGTGCGCCAGCCATAGGCGTCGGCGATCAGGCCGCCGAAGATCAGGCCCAGAAGGCCGCCGATCGGCGTGCCCATGGAGTAGAAGGCGAGTGCGGTGGAGCGCTGCTCCTTGGGCACATAGTCGCTGATCAGCGAATGGGCCGGCGGGGTGCAGCCGGCCTCGCCGACGCCCACGCCGATCCGGAACAGGATCAGCTGGATGAAGTTCTGCGCCACGCCGCACAGGGCGGTGAAGCCGCTCCAGACGGCCACCGCCGTGCCGATGATCAGCGGACGGTTGCCGCGCTCGGCCAGGCGGGCGATCGGAATGCCAAGCACGGTGTAGAACAGCGCGAAGGCCAGACCGCTCATCAGGCCGAGTTGCCAGTCGGCGAGGCCCAGGTCCTGCTTGATCGGTTCGGCCAGGATGTTGACCACCTGGCGGTCCAGAAAGTTGATCGTGTAGATGCCGAGCAGCAGGCTCAAGGCATAGGTTCTGACCGGTTTAGCCAGAGGCTGAATGCCCTCGGGCTCTGCCGCGGCGGGCGCCGGATTGGTCGCCCCGGGGGCGGTTGTGTCTGTCATTGGACAATGTCTCCTGGGCGAACGGCTTCTTATCGTTGGGGCACTCTAGACAGGCTCTGTCGGGGTTGGGCAAGTACGATACCCAGATTTCGAGGAGGCGGGGATGGAGCTCATAATCGGCACAAGGCGGTGGTCCACCTGGTCGCTGCGACCCTGGCTGGCCCTGCGCAAGACCGGCGCATCCTTCATCGAAACCGAGGTTGAGCTCCGGCGAGGCGAGGCCACCAAGGCCGATCTGGCTGTCCATGCGCCGTCGGGTCTGGCGCCGGTCCTGAAGGACGGTGATCTGGCGATCTGGGACTCCCTGGCGATCTGTGAATACCTCGCTGAGCGTTTCCCCGCCGCTGGGCTCTGGCCTGCGGACCCCGCCGCCCGGGCGCAGGCGAGGGCCGCGGCGGCCCAGATGCACTCCGGATTCACCGCCCTGCGCGGCGAGTGCCCGATGGCCCTGGACCAGCCGCCGCACACCAAGGCGCTGTCGCCCGAGACTCAGGAGGACATCCGCAAGCTTGTCCGCCTGTGGCGCGAACTCCTGGACCGTTTCGGCGGGCCCTTCCTGGCCGGGCCCTGGTCGATCGCCGACGCCTTTTTCACGCCGGTGGCCACGCGGCTTCGCACCTATGGCGTGGACCTGGCCGACTATGGTGATGACGGGCAGGCAGCGGCCTATGCCGACCGGCTGCTGCAGGACCCGGACTTTCTGGCGTGGGAGGCGGCCGCGCAGGGGTAGGCGTTTGGCCCAGGACGGGTTTAGTCTGTGGGCTGGAGTCCCCCATGTCGTCAAAGGTCGCCCCTGAACGAGGTCCCCGTCCGGCTCTGATCGTCGCAGCGACTGTGTGGCTGGCCGCCTGCGAGGCCGCCGCGCCGCCTCCGTCCGGCGAGATCGCGCCGCCGCCCAAGGCGATCGCCGCCGCGCCGGCCGCCAAGCCGCTCGGCGAGCGGCTGGATCTCAGCGCCGAAACGGTCAGTTACCGTTGCGCCAATGGGGAACGCCTGAATGTCGCCTACCGGGGCCCGGACGCCGCCATGATCACCTATCGTGGGGAGACCCGCTTCCTGCCGCTGGCCCGCTCCGCCAGCGGCGCGCGTTATGCCGGCGATGGCTGGCAGTGGTGGATCAAGGGGCAGGTGGAGGGCACGCTCAGCCGGCTGCCACCTGGCGCGGCGATCGCCCCGGGACCAGGCGTGGCGTGCAGGGTGGAGGCCGCGACGCCTCAGACGCCGCTGGTCCGGCCGAGCCAGAAGTCGGCCGGCTAAGGCCGCCCGCCTCGCCCTGGCCTTTGGCTGGCTTTGGTGCTAGGATGCACCGATATTGCATGGGTTCGGTCGCTCTCCACGCTTGCTCTTCGGATCGAGCCCGAGCCTATTTCGATCCTCGTCAGCAATTTTTGATTGATCGCGCGCCGCAGGCTGCGGCGCCACCGCCTATGCATGAGCGCGCCGGCCCTTGAGATCGACGAGGGGCGCTGCGCCTGCCGAACGAGAGAGGATGACCATGTCGACCCTTGAACGCGCCTATTTCCTCGCCCGCTCCGGCGAAGTCGCCGATCTGGCGCAGCTGAAGAGCCGCCTGAAGATCGAGGGCTGCCGCGCCGTCGACGCCCTGCTCGCCACCTATTCGGTGCGTCGCCACCTGCAGGCCATCTGCGCGGCGACCTTCCACCCGCCTGAGACCACTGACACCCCATCCGAAGCCGCTGAGTCGGCGCAACACGATGAAAGCTCCACATGAACCAGGACGAACGTACGGGTTTCTCTGAACGCCTGAAGACCGCCGCGGAGGCCAAGAAGGCCCTGCTGGCCAAGATGAAGCCCAAGGCGGCCGTGTCTGACCCGCTGTTTGCCGAACGCGCCGCTCTGCGCGAGGCGGAACTGGAGCGCGTGCGCCAAGAGCGTCAGGCGGCCAAGGAAGCCAAGAAGCAGGCCGCCGCCGAAGCCGAAGAAGCCGCCCGCCTCGCCGAGGAAGCCATCGCCGCTGAAGCCCTCGACGCCAAGCGCGGCGAACGCAAGGCCCGCAAGGCCCTGACCAAGGCCGAGCAGAAAGAAGCCCGCGACCGTCGCTACGCCGCCCGCAAGGCGCGCC
>JAHUZY010000046.1 GCA_019264505.1 Phenylobacterium sp.
CCCTAGCGGCCCCCCCCCGGCCGCGACGCCGACCGCGTCGCCCTGGTGGAAGCCTACGCCAAGGCCCAGGGCATGTGGCGCGAGGGCGATGAGCCCGATCCGGTGTTCACCGACACCCTTGAGCTCGACCTCTCCAGCGTCGTGCCGTCGCTGGCCGGCCCCAAGCGGCCCCAGGACCGGGTGCTGCTGACCACCGCGGCGACCGAGTTCAAGGACGCGTTGGCCAAGGACTTCGGCAAGGCGGATTCGATTTCCCAGCGGGTCCCCGTGGCCGGCGAGAAATTCGATGTGGGCCATGGCGACGTGGTCATCGCCGCCATCACGTCCTGCACCAACACCTCCAACCCCAGCGTGCTGATCGCCGCGGGCCTGGTGGCCAAGAAGGCCGTCGAGAAGGGCCTGAAGGTCAAGCCGTGGGTGAAGACGTCGCTGGCCCCCGGTTCGCAGGTGGTCACCGACTATCTGAAGAGCGCGGGCCTGACCAAGTCCCTCGACGCGCTGGGCTTCAACCTGGTGGGCTATGGCTGCACCACCTGCATCGGCAATTCCGGCCCGCTGCCGGAGGCCATCTCCGAGGCCGTCCAGCAGGGCGACCTGGTGGCCTGCTCGGTCCTGTCGGGCAACCGTAACTTCGAAGGCCGGGTGAACCCCGACGTGCGGGCCAACTATCTGGCCTCGCCGCCGCTCGTGGTCGCCTATGCGCTCGCCGGCTCGATGCAGATCGACCTGACCACCGAGCCGCTGGGTGAAGGCAAGGACGGCCAGCCGGTCTATCTGAAGGACATCTGGCCGACCAACGAAGAGATCGCCACCCTCCAGCGCAAGCACGTGACGGACAAGATGTTCGCCACCCGCTACGCCGACGTCTTCAAGGGCGACAAGGCCTGGCAGGGCATCAAGGTGGCCGGCGGCCAGACCTATGCCTGGGACATCAGTTCCACCTATGTTCAGAACCCGCCCTATTTCGAGGGCATGAGCATGGAGCCCGAGGCGATCACCGACATCATCGAGGCCCGTGTCCTCGGCGTGTTCGGCGACTCGATCACCACCGACCACATCAGCCCGGCCGGCTCGATCAAGCTGACCTCGCCGGCCGGCGAATACCTGCGTGAACGCCAGGTGCCGCAGACCGACTTCAACTCCTACGGCGCCCGCCGCGGGAACCATGAGGTCATGATGCGCGGCACCTTCGCCAACATCCGGATCCGCAACAAGCTGACCCCGGAGATCGAAGGCGGCGTGACCAAGCACTTCCCCACCGGCGAAGTGATGTCGATCTATGACGCGGCCATGCGCTATCAGGCCGAGGGCCGTCCGCTGGTGGTCTTCGCCGGCAAGGAATACGGCACCGGCTCCTCCCGCGACTGGGCGGCCAAGGGCACCAAGCTCCTGGGCGTGCGCGCGGTGATCGCCGAGAGCTTCGAGCGGATTCACCGGTCCAACCTGGTGGGCATGGGCGTGCTGCCCCTGCAGTTCACCCAGGAAGGCTGGCAGAAGCTCGGCCTCACCGGCGAGGAGATCGTCTCGATCCGTGGTTTGCAGGACCTGTCGCCCCGCAAGCAGCTGACCGTCGAGCTCTACCGCGCCGGCGACGGCCGCGTGGCCCGCTTCCCGGTCCGCTGCCGGATCGATACGCCAACCGAGCTTGAGTATTTCAAGAACGGCGGCGTCCTGAACTACGTGCTGCGCAACCTGGCCTCGCAAGACGCCTGAAGCCCGCAACACGGCTGAAGCCTGGGGGGTCGCGGGTCGCCGCGGCCCCCTTCGCCGTTTTATGAGGGACTGCTATTTCAGAGACGTCGAACCCCATGTCGGCTCCCGCTCACACCTTGTTGAAACGCGCTGGCGCAGCAACTCGGCTTTATTGCCCGCCCATGATCAGAGCCCTCCTGGCAAGCCTTTGTCTCCTGGCGGTCCCCGCCGTCGCCGCCGTGGCCAAGCCGCCGGTGGTGGTGGAATTCTATACCGCCCAGGGCTGCGCGGCCTGCGCCGAGGCCAACGCCTTCGTCAATGAGCTGGCCGACCGGCCAGGCGTGGTCGCGCTCACCTTCGCGGTCGACTACTGGGACTATCTGGGCTGGGAGGACACCTTCGCCCTGCCGGAGTTCGCCGAGCGGCAGAAGGCCTATCTGACGCCGCTCTCCCTGCGCGAGCCCTATACGCCGCAGCTGGTGATCAATGGGGCGAGCGAGGCCTCGGCGGTGGAGCCCGACAAGGTCGAGGCCCTGCTGGAGGCCGCCGTACGCGCCCAGCGCCCGGCGCCGGACATCCAGTTCATCGGCCCCCGGCGGGTGGATGTGGGCTCAGGCCCCGTCCCGCGGGGCGGCGCCGAGGTCTGGCTGGTGCGCTATGATCCCAGGCCGCAGGAAGTGGTGGTCCGCAGGGGTGAGAACCGGGGCCAGACCCTGGAGCAGCGCAATGTGGTCCGCGAGATCGTCCGCCTGGGCCGCTGGCGCGGCCGGCCCACCGCCTATGCGGCGCCGGAGGCCAAGGAAGATGGGCTGCAGACCCTGCTGATCGTCCAGGCCCCTGAGGGCGGGCGCATCCTGGCGGCCAAGCCGCAGGCGCCGCCGCCGGCCAAGCCCCAAAG
>JAHUZY010000067.1 GCA_019264505.1 Phenylobacterium sp.
CTGGCGCTGGCCTTCGCCCCCAATGTGTGGATCGCCCTGCTGGGGCGCTTCCGGGGGGGCCGGGCCAGCGGCAACGGCTCGGTGATCCAGGGCTACATCGCCGACGTCACGCCGCCGGAAAAGCGCGCCCGCCGCATGTCGCACATGGGCGCGGCCTGGAATGTCGGCCTGATCGTCGGCCCGTCCGTGGGCGGCATCTTCGCCCATCCCGAGGCCGGCCCGCTGGGCTTCCGCCTGCCGCTGCTGATCGCCTCAGGCCTGGCTGCGGCCTCGGCCCTGTCCATCCTGGTCTTCATCCGTGAGAGCCGCGCCCGCCAGGAGGTGTTCGAGCACCAGCCCAGCCGCTGGTCGGCCATCGGCGAGGCGGTGCGCCATCCGGTGGTCGGACGGCTGATGCTGCTGACCTTCATGGTCGGCTTCGCCTTCACCGGCGTTGAATCGATCTTCGGCCTCTGGACCCAGGCCAGGTTCGACTGGGGCCCGCGGGAAATCGGCGTCTGCTTCGCCTTTGTCGGCGTGTGCGCGGCGACGACCCAGATGTTCATCACCGGCCGGCTGTCCGAGCGGTATGGCGAGGGGCCGATGCTGGCCGTCGGCATGGCGCTGACCCTGGTCAGCGCGCTGGCCCAGCCCTTCGCCCCCAACGGGGCGGTGGTCATCGCCCTGATGTGCACCATGGCGGTGGGCCAGTCGGTGGCCTTCCCCAATGTCAGCGCGCTGATCTCCCGCACCGCAGACCCCCACCGCACCGGTCAGATCCTGGGGCTCAACAACGCCATGGGCGCGCTCGCCCGGGTGGTCGGTCCCTTCTGCGCGGGCCTGGCCTTCGCCGGCATCTCGATCAGCGGCCCCTTCTTCATCGCCGCCCTGATGCTGGCGCCGGCGATCTGGCTGGCCCTGGCCGCCAGTCGGCGGGCGCCGGCCCTGGAGGCCCAGGTCGAGACGGCGGCTGAAGTCGGGGCCAATCGGCCGTGACCGCCGAAGCGCCCAGGGAGGATCCACGGGCGCTGATCGTCCTTCTGTCGGTCATCTTCCTGAACATGGCCGGCTTTGGCCTAGTGATCCCGCTGTTGCCCTTCTTCGGTCAGGCCTTCGACGCCCCGGCCTGGCAGATCACCCTGATGTTCTCGGCCTTCTCGGTGGGCCAGTTCCTGGGCGAGCCCTTCTGGGGAAAGCTGTCGGACCGGATCGGGCGCCGCCCCGTCCTGATCCTCACCACCGCAGGCGGGGCGCTCGCCTATGTGGCCCTGGCGCTGGCGCCCGGCATCTGGACGGCGCTGGCGGTGCGCCTGGTTAGCGGCTTCCTGTCGGGCAATATCTCGACCCTGCAGGGCTATCTGGCCGACATCACCCCGCCGCAGCAGCGCGCCGGCCGCATGGGAATCATGGGGTCGGCCTTCTCCCTGGGCTTCATGGTCGGACCGGCCCTGGGGGGCCTGCTGGCGCGGCCAGAGCTGGGTCCGACGGGTTTCCAGATCCCGCTCTATGTGGCCGCCGGCTTCGGCCTGGCCTCGGCGCTGGGCGTCGTCCTGTTCATGCGCGAGACGATTGTTCCCCAGACCAAGGGAACGGTCCGCCCCCCTGCTCCGCCCAGGGGGGTTGTGCTGCGGGAAGCCCTGGCCGATCCGGTCATCCTGCGGGTCTTCCTGATCAGCTTCGTGACCATTTCGGGCTTCGCCGGGATCGAGGCCACCTATGGCCTCTGGACCGAGGCCCGCTTCGGCTGGGGGCCGCGAGAGATCGGCCTGGCCTTCATGCTGGCCGGGATCATCGGCGTGGTGGCGCAAGGCTCCCTGACCGGCATGCTGGTGCGCCGCTATGGCGAGGGCCGCGTCCTGCTGGCGGGTCTGTGCCTGATGTTCGTGGGCATGTTGACCCAGTTCGCCGCCATCGGCTGGCCCATGGCGGTGATCGGTCTGGCCATCGTGGTCTTCGGCCAGTCCATCACCTTCCCCAATCTCGTGGCCCTGATCTCCATGGCCACCCCGTCCGAACGTCAGGGGGAGGTGCTGGGGCTGAACATGTCCAACAGCGCGCTCGCCCGGATCGGCGGACCGATCCTGGCCGGACAGCTGTTCTCGCTGGTGGCGCCCGGCGCCCCCTTCGCCCTGACCGCCATCCTGATCCTGCCGGCCATCTGGCTGTGCCTGCAGATCATGGCCAGGGTCACCGATCGCAGGGCCTGACCGCCGCCGCCCAGAGGGGGCGCGGACTTGCCTTTTGTCCGGGGTTGGCGTAAGCACCCGCCCCTTCGGAGCCGTCTGGCCAACAGGCATGCCAGGACGGCTCATCAATACGCCAGAGGACGGGGCGCCTGGCGCTCCGCAAGTGAAATGCCGAAACTGAAGACGAAGTCAGGCGCCAAAAAGCGCTTCAAACTGACGGCGACGGGCAAGATCAAGGCCGGCGTCGCGGGCAAGCGCCACCGGCTCATCAGCCATAACAGCAAGTACATCCGCCAGAACCGCGGCACCAAGGTCATGAGCGCGGCCGATACCCGCATCATCAAGACCTTCCTGCCCTACGGCCTGTGATCGGGAGCACATAAGATATGGCACGCGTCAAACGCGGTGTGGTCGCCCACGCCCGACACAAAAAAGTTCTCGAGCAGGCCAAGGGCTTCTATGGCCGCCGCAAGAACACCATCCGGACCGCCAAGGCCGCCGTCGACAAGGCCGGCCAGTACGCCTATCGCGACCGCAAGGTGCGCAAGCGTAACTTCCGCTCGCTGTGGATCCAGCGAATCAACGCGGCCGCGCGTCTGGAAGGCATGACCTATTCGACCTTTATCTTCGGCCTCGACAAGGCCGGGATCGAGATGGATCGCAAGGTGCTGGCCGACATCGCCGGCAATGATCCGATCGGTTTCAAGGCCATCGCTGACAAGGTTCGCGCCGCGCTGGCTTAAGGATTGCGGGGGGTCTCCGACCCGCCTCCGATCTCACAGAGAAGCCCTCCGGCGTCGCCGTCGGAGGGCTTTTTGCTGCGCGCCCTTCCCGCCGATACGACCACGCGATAGAGCACCCAGGCCATGACCGATCTCAACACCCTGAAGACCGACCTGATCGCCCAGGTGGAGGCCGCGCCCGACGCCGCCGCCCTGGAGGCGATCCGCATCGCAGCCCTCGGCAAGAGCGGCCAGATCTCCGAGCTGCTGAAATCGCTCGGCAAGATGAGCCCGGACGAGCGCCGGGAGCAGGGGCCGCTGATCAACGGCCTGCGCGACGCCGTCGCCGCCCGGCTGGCCGAGCGCAAGGCGCAGATGGAGGCCGCTGAGCTGGACCGCCGCCTGGCCGCCGAGAGCGTCGACCTCTCCCTGCCCGCCCCGCCCAGGCGCCGGGGCAGCGTCCATCCCACCATGCAGGTGATGGACGAGATGGTCTCGATCTTCGCCGAGATGGGCTTCTCGGTGGCCGAGGGCCCGGACATTGAGACCGACTTCAACAACTTCACCGCCCTGAACTTCCCGCCCAAGCATCCGGCGCGGGAGATGCACGACACCTTCTTCATGGCGCCCGACAAGGCCGGCGAACGTAAGGTGCTGCGCACCCACACCAGCCCCGTGCAGGTGCGGGTGATGCGCCAGATCAACGAGAAGGTCCCGGCCTGGGTCGCCACCGGCCAGGAGCCGCCGATCCGTGTGGTGGTGCCCGGCCGCACCTATCGCTGCGATTCCGACGCCACCCACACGCCCATGTTCCACCAGATGGAGGGCCTGGTGATCGACAAGGCCGTCCATATGGGCCACCTGAAGTGGACGCTGGAGACCTTCATCTCGCGGTTCTTCGAGACCGAGGGCGTGGTCAGCCGCTTCCGGCCGCATCACTTCCCCTTCACCGAGCCCTCGGCCGAGATGGATGTGCAGTGCGACCGGTCGGGCGGCGACATCAAGATCGGCCAGGGAACCGACTGGCTGGAGGTGGTGGGCTGCGGGATGGTGCATCCCAATGTGCTGCGCAACTGCGGCCTGGATCCCGAGATCTGGCAGGGCTTCGCCTTCGGCTTCGGCGTCGACCGGCTGGGCATGCTGAAGTACGGCATGCCCGATCTGCGCGACATGTTCGCCGGGGACGCCCGGTGGCTCGGCCACTACGGCTTTTCGCCCTTCGCCATGCCCAACCCGGCCACGGGCTTAAGCTGATCCATTCGAGGCGTCTTCAGACAGGACGCCACCCTCCGGCGCCAGCGCGAGGATTTCCTCGCCGCTTGCCCAGCCCCCTCGCAGGAGGGGACGGACCTGACGAGCTGACACGATGAAGTTCACTCTTTCCTGGCTCAAGGAACACCTGGACACCCAGGCCACCGTCGACGAGGTGGTCGAGGCCATGACCATGGCCGGCCTGGAGGTCGAGCATGTGGAGAACCCGGCGGCCAAGCTGGCGGCCTTCTCCGTGGCCAAGATCGTCGAGGCGGTGCAGCACCCCAACGCCGACCGCCTGCGGGTCTGCCAGGTGGACACCAAGGACGGCCGCAAGGAGATCGTCTGCGGCGCCGCCAACGCCCGTCCTGGCCTGACCACCATCTATGCGCCGCTGGGCGCCTATGTGCCGGGCTCCGGCATCACGCTGGAGGCGCGCCCGGTGCGCGGCGTGGTCTCCAACGGCATGCTGTGTTCGGCCTCTGAGCTTGAGACCGCCGAGGAGTCCGACGGGATCATGGAGCTGCCCGACAGCCTCGCCGTTGGGACCTCGGCGGCCGAGGCGCTGGGCCTGGAAGCGGTCATCGACTTCGAGGTGACCCCGAACCGCCCCGACTGGCTGGGCGTCGTGGGCATCGCCCGGGACCTGGCCGCCGCGGGCCTCGGCACGCTGAAGGACACCTCGGTGGAATCGGTGAAGGGCGCCTTCCCCTCCCCCGTCACCATTCGCCTGGATGCGCCGGACGCCTGCCCGATCTTTTCCGGCCGGCTGATCCGCGGCGTGAAGAACGGCCCTTCGCCGGCCTGGCTGCAGCAGAAGCTGATCTCGGTGGGCCTGCGCCCGATCAACACCCTGGTGGATATCACCAACCTGATCTCCTACGACCGCGCCCGGCCCCTGCACGTCTATGACCGGGCCAAGCTGGTGGGCGACGTGATCGTGGCGCGCCTGGGCGCTGGTCGCGACGCCAGCGCGCCTGCCCACACCGACGCGCCGACGCCGGCCGAGCATCGTGACGAGCAGCTGATCGCCCTGGACGGCAAGACCTATGACCTGACCTCGGAGATGTGCGTCATCGCCGACGCCGGCGGCGAGCGGCCCGTTGGCCTGGGTGGCGTCATGGGCGGCGAGAGCACCGGCTGTTCGGAGGAGACCGCCGAGGTCTTCCTGGAGAGCGCCTGGTTCGATCCGATCCGCACCGCCCAGACCGGCCGCACCACCGGCATCACCTCGGACGCTCAGTACCGGTTCGCCCGCGGCGTCGACCCCGGCTTCGTCGTCGATGGCCTGGAGCTGGCCACCCGGCTGATCCTCGATCTATGCGGCGGCGAGGCGTCTGACGTCGTCGTGGCCGGAGAAGCCCCCGCGGCGCCTGGTCCGATCCCCTTCGATCGAAGCTATGTGCGCCAGCTGACCGGTCTGACCCTGTCCGATGACCGCATCGACCAGATCCTGCGGGACCTGGGCTTCGCCGTGGATGGTGGTCAGGTCACCCCGCCCACCTGGCGACGCGATGTCGAGGGCCGCGCCGACCTGGTCGAGGAGGTGGCCCGCATCGAGGGCTATGGCGCCCTGCCCGTCGAGCCCCTGCCCGAGATGCCCCGGCCCGCCGGCGGCGTGCTGAGCGTGCGCCAGGGCCGGATGCGGACCGCCCGCCGGGCCATGGCGGCGCTCGGCTATGCCGAGACGGTCAGCTGGAGCTTCCTGCCGCGGGAGGCTGCCCGCCTGTTCGGCGGCGGCGATGACGCCCTGATGATCGCCAATCCGATCTCGGCCGACCTGGACTGCATGCGGCCCTCGGTCCTGCCCAATCTGATCGAGGCGGCCGGGCGCAATGCGCGCAAGGGGTTCGCCGATGTGGCCCTGTTTGAGATCGGTCCGATCTATCGGGACGATACGCCAGAGGGCCAGTCGGCGGTGGTGGCCGGCCTGATCGCCCCCCATGCGCCCCGGCGCTGGGACGGCGGCGGCGATGACCCGCTGTTCGCGCTCAAGGCCGACCTGATGGCCCTGCTGGAAGAGCTGGGGGCGCCGGCCCTCCAGACCGCCCAGGGCTCGTCCTCGTCCTGGTGGCATCCAGGCCGCTCGGCCCGCCTGCAGCTGGGTCCCAAGACCATCATCGCCGAGTTCGGCGAGGTGCATCCACAGGTGCTGAAGACCCTGGACGTGGCGGGGCCGGTGCTGGCTTTTGAACTGAACATCGACGCCCTGCCCGAGGGCAAGCGCAAGGCGGTGAAGACAAAGCCGGCGCTTTCGCTCTCGCCGCACATGCCGCTCAGCCGCGACTTCGCCTTTGTGGTGGATGAGGCCGTGGCCGCCGGCGACCTGATCCGGGCCGTAGCCGGCGCCGACAAGGCTCTGATCGCCCAGGCGCGGGTGTTCGACGTCTATCGGGGTCCGGGGCTCGGCGAGGGCGTAAAGTCCCTGGCCGTGGAGATCCTGGTCCAGCCGCAGGACCACACCCTGGCCGAGGCCGAGATCGAGCAGCTGTCGGCGAAGGTCGTGGC
>JAHUZY010000079.1 GCA_019264505.1 Phenylobacterium sp.
GGGCGCCCCCTTGGGGATCGAGCGGTCTCCAGACGACCTTCTGTTCATCTATACGGGCGGTACGACGGGCATGCCCAAGGGGGTCATGTGGCGCCATGAGGACATGCGTGAGGCCCAGCTCGACGCGGTGCGGCGGCTCGGGCCAGCGCCGGAAACCCTCGACGCGCATCTCGACTTCGTTCGCGCCACCGGTCCGGGAAGCCGAACCCTCCCGGCCTGCCCGATGATGCACGGAACCGGTCTCATCACCGCGATCGGATGCATGATGAACGGCGGCTGCGTGGTCACCCTTGAGAATCCGTGGTTCGACGCCGACGAGCTCTGGTCGGTCGTTGCGCGCCATCGGGTGCAATCCATCGCCCTGGTGGGCGACGCCTTCGCCAAGCCGATGTTCAAAGCGCTGGAGGACCAGCCTGGGCGCCACGACACCTCGAGCCTAGTCTCCGTGGTCTCCTCTGGCGTGATGTGGAGCCGTGAGGTCAAGGCGGGCCTATTGCGACACATCCCACAAGTCGTGCTGATGGACTCCTTCGGCGCTTCAGAGGCGCTCGGCTTCGGCTCCTCGGCCATGACCAAGGACGGTGAGGTCAGGACCGCGACGTTCCAGATCGGCCCCCGGTGCAAGGTCTTTGACGAGGATGAAAATCTTGTGGAGCCGGGCACAGGCAAAGCCGGGATAATCGCCATCAGCGGCCCAATACCGCTGGGTTACTACAAGGATCCGGAAAAGACCGCCCAGACCTTTCGCACCATCGCCGGCCAGCGCTACTCGATCCCGGGAGACTGGTGCACAGTGGAGGCCGACGGGGCCATGACGCTACTGGGACGGGGCAGCGCCTGCATCAACACCGCTGGCGAGAAGGTTTATCCCGAGGAGGTCGAGGAGGCCCTTAAGACCCACCCGATCATCGAGGATGCGCTCGTGGTCGGCGTTCCAGACGATAAATGGGGCCAGGCCGTCACGGGCGTGGTGGTAGTGGCGAGCGGAGTTGCATTCGACGAGGACGATGTACGTCGGCACGTGCGCTCCAGCTTGGCCGGCTATAAGACCCCCAAGCGTGTCCTCGTGACCCAGGTCCCGTTGCGGGCTTCGAACGGCAAGGCCGATTACATGGCGGTCACCAAGTTCGCTCGCAGAAATTTAGGACTAGCGTGAGACCATGAACACCGAACCTGCCGTGCGGCCAGAAACCCAACCAATCGAGGAACTGGATGTCCTTGTGGTCGGGGCCGGTTTCACCGGCCTTTACCAGCTCCACCGCCTGCGCCAACTGGGGTTCTCGGTGCGCCTTTTCGAGGCCGGCGCCGACCTGGGCGGTATCTGGTACTGGAACTGCTATCCTGGCGCCCGCGTCGACACCCACGTGCCGATGTACGAGTTCTCCTGCGAGGATCTCTGGCGCGACTGGAACTGGACGGAGCGGTTTCCCGGCTGGGAGGAACTGCGCGCCTACTTCCGCTACGTAGACAAGAAGCTCGATCTGAGCCGGGATATCCGCTTCAACACCCGTGTCGAGGGTGCCGAGTTCGACGCCGGGCGCGACCAGTGGATCGTGACGACGCAGGAGGGCGGCGGCGTCCGCGCCCGCTTCCTGGTGCTCTGCACCGGGTTCGCCGCCAAGCCCTATGTGCCGCAGATTGAGGGGCTCGACCGGTTCGCGGGTGAAACACACCACACCGCCTGGTGGCCGCAAGGCGGCCTCGACATGACGGGCAAGCGCGTGGGCGTAATCGGCACCGGTGCGAGCGGCGTGCAGGTGGTGCAGGAGGCTGCGCCCGTGGCCGCGCAACTGACGGTCTTCCAGCGCACGCCGATCCTGGCGCTGGCGATGCAGCAGCGCAACCTGGACGAAGCGACCCAGGCCGACATGAAACGCGACTATCCCGCGCGATTCGCGCGGCGGCGTGAAAGCTTCGGTGGCTTCGACTTCCACGCGAGCGGAAAGTCCGCGCTGGAGGTCTCTCCGGAAGAACGGCAGGACATCTATGAGGCGAGTTGGGCGGCCGGAGGATTTAGTTTCTGGGCCTCGACCTTCTACGACGTGATGATGAACCTCGAGGCCAATCGTACCGCCTACGACTTCTGGCGCGAGAAGGTGCAAAAGCGGATTCGCGATCCGAAGCTCGCCGAAAAGCTTGCCCCGAAGCAGCCGCCGCACCCGTTCGGGGTCAAGCGCCCGTCCCTTGAGCAGACCTACTACGACGTCTTCAATCAGGACAACGTCGAGCTGGTGGACCTGAAGGAAACGCCGATCCTGGAAGTCACCCCCGGCGGCGTAAAGACCGCAGCGCGGGAGTACGAGCTCGATCTCCTGGTTCTTGCCACCGGCTTCGATGCCGTGACCGGCGGCCTGACGCAGATAGACATCCGCGGTGTCGAGGGGCTCACGCTCAAGGAGAAGTGGGCCAAGGGCGCGCGAACTCATCTGGGCATGGCTAGCGCTGGCTTTCCCAACCTGCTGTTCCTCTACGGGCCGCAGAGCCCCTCGGGGTTCTGCAATGGCCCGACCTGCGCCGAACTGCAGGGCGACTGGGTCGTCGAATTCCTGGGACGCGTGCGCGACGCGGGCGTCAGCCGGTTCGAGGCGACCACCACCGCCGAACAGACCTGGAAGGACCATATCGAGGCGGTTGGCGCCATGACGCTCTTTCCCCTGGCTGACTCCTGGTACATGGGCGCTAATATTCCGGGTAAGCCGCGGGAATTATTAAATTATCCGGGCGGCGTTCCACTTTACCTGCAGATGTGTCAGGCCAGCGCCGACAAGGGTTATGAGGGGTTTGTCCTAGGGACCTGAGGCGCCCGTCATCTTAATTGACGGGATAAGCAAGAGATGGAAAATGCAATGAGCGACGGCGCGATCGATCTGAGGGCCGAGGCCCGCGCAAAGGCCTACGCAATGCCGTTGGAGGACATCAACCTCGCCGACACAGAGCTCTGGCGCACCGACACGGTGTGGCCATACTTGGAGCGGTTGCGCAAGGAGGACCCAGTTCATCTGCACCCGGCGCATCACCACCCGGACGGCGCCTTCTGGTCCATCACAAAGTATGCCGACATCATGGCCGTCGATATCAATCACGAGGTGTTCTCGTCGGAGCCATCGATCACGATCTTCGACCAAAAAGAAGACTTCACCCTTCCGATGTTCATCGCGATGGACCCGCCCAAGCACGACGTCCAGCGCAAGACCGTCAGCCCGATTGTCTCGCCGGCCAACCTCCACCTGATGGAGCCGTTGATCCGCAGCCGCATCACCAAGACCCTGGACGAACTACCGATCGGCGAGCCCTTCGACTGGGTCGATCGGGTCTCCATCGAACTCACCACCCAAATGCTGGCCACCCTGTTCGACTTCCCCTGGGATGAACGGCGCAAACTAACCCGCTGGTCCGACATCGCCACCGCGGGCCCCCAATCCGGCCTGTTCCTCACGGATGACTACGAGACCGAGCGCAGGATGGAGCTGTTCGCCTGCGTGGACTATTTCACGCGACTCTGGAACGAGCGGGTCAACGCCCCGCCCAAGGGCGATCTGATCTCCATGCTGGCCCATGGCGAGGCCACGCGGAACATGGACCGCATGGAGTACCTCGGGAATCTGCTCCTACTGATCATCGGCGGCAATGACACCACCCGAAATACGATGACCGGCTCGATCTTAGCGATGAACGAGAACCCCGAGCAGCTACGTAAACTGCAGGCGAAGCCAGACCTGATCCCCTCCATGGTTTCGGAGACTATTCGCTGGCAGACCCCGCTCTCCAACATGCGGCGCACCGCCACCCAAGATTTCGAGCTTGGCGGCAAGCTCATCAAGAAGGGCGACAAGGTGCTGATCTGGTACGCCTCAGGCAACCGGGACGAGGAGGCGATCGAGAACCCTGAAGCTTACATCATCGACCGAGAGCGGCCGCGCAACCACCTGTCGTTCGGGTTCGGGATTCACCGCTGCGTGGGTAATCGCCTAGCCGAGCTCCAGCTGCGGATTCTGTGGGAAGAGATCCTCCCGCGCTTTCCTGAAATCCGTGTCCTGGAAGAGCCCCGCCGTGTGGCTTCGGTCTTGATCCGGGGGTACTCGTCCATGCCGGTCGTCATTCCGGCGCGCAACTGAGCCTGGCATTCGCTAAGTCCAGAGGACGCGCCCAATCTCAATAGCCTTGAGCCCGCCTGTGCGGGTCATTCAGCATCCACTCGAGCCAGACGGGCTCTGGAGTTCAGCAAGAGTTCCAATCACCAGGATCACCTACATCGAGCACGACGGGACGAGCATGTGGTCGACGTCAAGCCCGGCCTCACGGGAATGGAAGGCGCGGTCAAGAACAACATCCCGGGCATCGACGCAGACTGCGGCGACGCCTACGCCCCCTGCCGAGTCTATATTGACAAGGCTCGGGCCGACAAGACCGGCGCGTCCCGGCATTGGAGGAGTCGATGCTGGATTTTGCCGAGGGCGTCGAACCAACAGCCATCTCTCTTGCCAGATCAAGGTCAGCGATGCGCTCGACGGACTGATTGTGAATGCCGGAGCGTTGACACTTATTGGCCGCTGCGCGAGGAAACGCGCGTACTCAGGCAGATCGATTTCAGGTTAGGCTGTCGCGGAGCGTCATGAGCGTCGCAACGAGCGCCCTATGTTCGTCTTTGGCGAGCCGTCCGAACGTTTGCTGATGCAGCGCTTGAGCTTTCTCGCCCAGTGACGGCATGATCTCCTGAGACTTCTCAGTCAGAAAAACGCGCCATATCCGGCGGTCGTCCGGGTGGGCGCGACGCTGCACATGGCCGGAGTGAGGTGGCGCCGGTTCTCCGTACAGT
>JAHUZY010000085.1 GCA_019264505.1 Phenylobacterium sp.
GTCCTGGACGGCGGGCGGCGAGGGGGTCATCTTCGCGGCCAACAAACATAAGTCCTCGGGGAGGGGGCCATGCGTCTTGGATTGATGCTGGTGGCGCTGGGCTGGGTCCTGGCGCTCGGCGGCGGCTGGGCGGCCCATCTGGTTCAGACCTCCGGCGGGACGGAGGTGCGCGCCGTGCGCTTTCCGGCCGCCGACGGCGCCCAGCTCAGCGGCCTGCTCTACCTGCCGGCCGACGCCAGCGCCGAGGACCCCGCGCCGGCTGTCCTGCTCAGCCACGGCTATATCAACACCCGCGAGATGCAGTCGGCGTTCGCCATCGAACTGGCCCGGCGCGGCTTCGTGGTCCTGGCGATGGACATGTCCGGCCACGGCTATTCGCAAGGGACGGTGGGCGCCAACGCCTTCGGGGGACCTGCGGCCTTCGCCTATCTCAGCAGCCTGCCCATGGTGGACCGGGCCAATATCGGCATGGCCGGCCATAGCCTGGGCGGGGCGCCGATCCTGTTCGCGGCCCAGGCCAATCCGGACGGCTACCGGTCCATGGTGCTGGTGGGTTCGACGCCTGGCATCTTTGGCGCGCCGGAGGGGGAAGGGCGCGCCTTTCCGCGCAATCTTGCGGTGGTTTTCGGCCAATATGACGAGTTTCCGGACCTGATGTGGCAGGTCCCCACCGGCGGTGACATCGTCAACGCGCCCCGGCTGAAGGCCCTGTTCGCCACCAACGAGCCAGTGGAGCCCGGCCGCATCTACGGCGACATCGCCGCCGGGGACGCCCGCTGGCTGCAGGTTCCGCCGATCACCCACCCGTGGGAGCATTTCTCAGGCTCAGGCGTCGGCGCCACGGTGGACTGGCTGCAGCAGACCCTGGAGGGCGAGGCCCGCCCCCTGCCGGCTGACAACCAGATCTGGTTCTGGAAGGAGCTGGGGACCGGGGCGGGCCTGGTCGGGGCTGTCCTGCTGATGCTGGGGACCTTCCAGGTCCTGAGCCGCCTGACGGGTCTGCCCGACGCCCAGCCCAGGGGCGAGGCGCGCGATCGCCGGTGGTGGATCGCCCTCGTCCTGACGGCGGCGGTTCCGGCCCTGACCTACTTCCCGTTCATGGCGCTCGGCCAGCTGTTCGCCGCAGGACCCCTCTTCCCCCAGCAGGTCACCAACCAGCTCCTGGCCTGGGCCCTGCTGAACGGCCTGATCACCCTGGTGCTGGCGCTGTTCCTGCGCGGACCGGCGCCGCGTTTCCAGCACCGCTGGCTGGCCGCGCCCCTGATCGCCGCGGCCTCGGTCGGCATGGCTTATGGGGCGGTGCTCGCCTGCGACGCCCTGTTCAAGACCGACTTCCGGTTCTGGGTCCTGGCGCTCAAACCCCTGGACAGCCGGCAACTGGCCTACGCCCTGGCCTATGCCGGCCCCTGGATCCTGTTCTTCCTGGTCAGTCAGCGGGCGGTGGCCGCGCGCCTCAGCCTGAAGGGCCAGGGGGCCGGCGCGGAGATGGCCGCCTGGGCGGGCGCCTTGAGCCTCGGCTTCGTACTGCTGCTGGTGCTGGAATACGGCGCCCTGTTCCTGACCGGGCGGCTGCTGACCCCAGCCGAGCCGCTGAACACCATCATCGCCATCCAGTTCGCCCCGCTGCTGGCCCTGATCGGCCTGATCGGCGCCTTCGCCTATCGGCGGTCCAACTCCTATGTTCCGGGGGCGGTGATCTGCGGCCTGTTCATCACCTGGTACATCGTCGGCGGCACCGCCACCCACTGGGCGCCTGGGGCCTAGAGCGCGTTCCGATAAGTGGGAACCGGTTATCGGAACAAAGCGCGCTCAAGACTTAGAGTTTAGAGCCTGATTCAACGATCAGACGGTTCCGTCTGATCGCATCAGGCTCTAGGGCGGCGTCACCAGATAGGCGCAACGTCGCGCGCCCTTCAGGATATGGTCGATCCGCTCGACCTTCGCCGGGGCCAGCGCCTCGCGGAACAGGGTGAGCTCCGACCGGCAGAAGCCCTGGCAGGCGGTGGCGGCCGCACAGATGGGGCAGTGGTTTTCCACCAGGACATAGGTCCCGTCCCCCGCCGACGACCACTCGGCCATATAGCCCTCGGCGGCCCGCAGCCGTGTGAGGCGATCCAGCCGGGCCTCGAGATCGGCGTCCGCGGCCAAGGCGGCCATGTAGAGATTGCGGCTGGCGTCTTCGCGCCGGCGGATCAGGCGGTCCAGGCCGTCAGGCCCGAACTCGTCGCGCACCGCTTCCAGCAGCTCCACCGTCACCTGAGCGTGAGCGTCGGGGAACCGCGCATGGCCAGCCGCCGTCAGGTTCCACCGCGCGCCGGGACGCCCCACGCCGCCGCGCGCCTGTTCGCCGGCCAGAAGGCCCTGGGCCGCCAGCTTCTCGGTCTGTAGCCGCACCGCTTGACGGGTGACTCCGAGGTGAGCCGCCAGCTCCGCCGTGCTGGCCGGGCCGCCGGTCTTCAGGCGCAGGAGGATGGCGTCTGCGGGCGCGGTCATGGGCCGGGGCTGGGTCTCTTGATTTGACAAATATCAGCTTGCGAAAGGATCGCTGGGGGATTAGCCAGGGTCAAGTTTTTTCGCAAGCTCCAGGTTGTCGAATGCCGCCCACAGCGCCTGTCCCCGGCAGCTGGAAAGACGTGCTGGCCGAAGGCCGGTTCGCCCAGTTCGTGCTGATCTGCCTGGCGGTCTGGTTGCACGCCGCCGACAGTCTGGTCACCGCCACCATCATGCCCAGCGTCGGCGCCGACCTCGGCGGCTACGCCTATTTCGGCTGGGCCACGGCGGGCTTCCTGCTGGGGTCGGTGGTGGCGGGCGCCAGCGCGGGATGGCTGACTGGACGAACGGGCCTTCGCCAAGCCTTCGTCCTGTCGGCGGTGATCTACGCCTTCGGCTGCCTGATGAGCGCCGCGGCGCCCGACATCTGGACCTTCCTGGCCGGCCGTCTGGTCCAGGGGCTCGGTGGCGGCTGGCTGGCCGGATTCAGCTCGGTGGCC
>JAHUZY010000288.1 GCA_019264505.1 Phenylobacterium sp.
CCCTGGACTATGCGACGCGGCGCGGGATCGAACAGCCGATCATCGTTCCAGAGTCCATGCAGCGCGCCGCCCGCGAGCGGGCCGGAGCGACGGCCCCGGAGAAGCGCGGCATCTTCGACGGCCTGACGTTGAAGCCGCGCCGGCCGGCGCCCGACATGGGGCGCGTCGGTGATCTGCCGCTGGCCGGGCCTGATCGGGGCATGCCCGCCCCGAAGCCGCCGCTGGAGCAGGCGGCCGAGCGCTATGCCCGCGCCTTGGACGCGGCCGAGCGGATGCGCGCCCAGGCCTTGCCGGTGCTGGAGCATCAGAAGCGCGAAATTCGCGAGTCCGCCCGCGCCCTCGATGGCACGCGGCCGGGCGCGGTGCGCGACCTGCACAATGCTCTTCGGCATGAGACGGCGACTTGGCGGGCGATGCGCGACCTGCGCGGCGCCGAGCGCGGGACCGAACTGGCCGGCGCCATCCGCCATGAAGCACGGGTGCGTCGAGATCCCGCCTTGAAGGCCGACCGGCTGGTGAAGGAATGGAAGCGCCTGGAGGCCCAGCACGGACGGCTGGATGGTTGGCGGCACGGCCTTGCCCGAGGCCGCCTTGAGACCCGGATGAGGACCATGGCGGGGACGCTGAAGCGCGATCCGCAGTTGGAGTCGCTGGTCCGCGCTCGCGCGCCAGCCTTGGGCGTCGGATCGGGCTCGGCGCTGGCCCGCGTATTGGCCGCCCCGACCGTACAGCGGGCGGCCATGGAGATCGGGATGGGCCGGGACCGGGGACTTTCGAGATGAGGCGGGCACGATAAGGACGGGAGCCGAGGATGGCGGAGGTACATGCGGGCGATCCCGCCCAGGCGTTCGAGGACCTGCGGAGCGAGGTGTCGGTGCTGCGCCGGGCGGTCGAGGCCCTGCCGGCGGCGATCCGCGACAACCGGCCCGCCGATTACAGTGCCGACCTCGCCGTGCTCGGCAAAGGCCTGGACGAGATCGGGGAGCAGCTTGGGACCATCCTCAAATCGCCGGCCATGATGATGTCGCCCGAGGCGCAGGGCCAGGCCATCGCCAAGTCCGGCCAGACCCTCATCCGCGAGACGGCGCAGCGCCTGGACCAAGCCGTCCGCACGATGGAGGAAGAGCGGTCCAGACTGGCGGGCATCGTCGGCCAGGCTTGGGCGCAGGATCGGCAGTTCAAGATGTTGTGCTGGACCGGCGCCGCCGCCTTCATCGTCGGGCTTGTGCTGTCGCCGATCGTCGCCAGCGTCCTGCCGTTCGGCGCCAACGCGCGGGTCGCGGCGCTGGTGATGCGTCAGGATCGCTGGACGGCCGGCGGCGAATTGATGCGCAGCGCCAACCCGCAGGCTTGGGATCATTTCAGCGCCGACACCGCCGTGATGAAGGACAATCGCGAAGCCATCGACGACTGCCGCGCGGCGCTCGTCCGAACCGGAAAGGCCCAGCGCTGCACCGTGATTCTGTCGCCTCCCGAGACGCCCGAACCTACGCCGCATTCGAAATAGTCGGATCGCCTGCCGGCGTCGCCGTCAGCGCGATCCCAAGCGCCTTCATGACCGCGATCGTGGTCTTCAGGGTCGGATTGCCGGTCTCGCTGAACGAGCGATAGAGCTGTTCGCGCGACAGGCCAGTGTCCTTGGCGATCTGCGTCATGCCCTTGGCGCGCGCCACCACGCCAAGCGCATGGGCGATGTGGCCGGCATCCTCGGTCTTGAAGGCTTCGCCCATGAAGCCGGCGATGGCCTCGTCCGAGGTCAAGCCCTCGGCCGGGTCGAAGGCGGTCAGCTTCTCCACCATCTCAATCGCTCCACGTTTCGGCCAGGCGCTTGGCCCTCTTGAAATCCTTGGCCTGGGTGCCCTTTTCGCCGCCGCACAGCAGCACGATCAGAGTGTTCCCGCGCTTCTGGAAATAGACGCGATAGCCGGGGCCATGGTGGATTCGCAGCTCACTGATTCCGTCGCCTACCGGCTCGGCGTCGCCCGCATGGCCATAGGCCAACCGATCCAGCCGGGCGAGGATGATGCCGAGGGCGCGCTTGTCCTTCTGCCCCGTCCACCATTTCCGAAACGTCTCTGTCTGCTTCAGCTCGATCATATGTAGTTTATAGACTACGCTTGGTCAACCGGCGACTAGCCGTCGCGGGTCTGTTTGAGACGGACGCCCGGCCCGGCGGCGCTCGCGTCATCGGCCTCCAAGAACGTGACACCGGCTTTCTCCAGCGCCCGCCGCACGGCGTCGACGTTGGCGGCTGAACTGCGGCCAGGGCCGAGCTGGCTTTCCATGCGCACAATAGTCGGGAGAGAAATTCCCGACGCCTGCGCCAAGGCGGGCTGACTCCAGCCCAGCAGCGCACGGGCCGCGCGGATTTGGGAGGCCGTCAGCATGATTATTTTATAGTCATAAGAGATGATTTCATATTGACTTACCCCCGTCTTGGCGCGATTAGAAACTGATCATAGGTGATTAGAAGGCTTCGGTCATGGGCTCGCGTCGCAAGACGGGCGTCGAAGGCGTGCGCCTGCCTGAGCTCTCCAGGCGCGCGGTCATTGCGGGAACATCGGTTGCGGCGCTCGGCCCCGCCAACCCGGCCGCCGCCCCTGCCAGCCTGCCCGCCGCTTCGGCCGTTTCCGATGAAGCGACGAGACATTGCCGGCGCTGGCTGGCCGTCAACGCCAGGATCGAGCGCCTTCAAGATCGCTGGGCGCGGCTGGAGGGCTGGCTTGTGCGCGAGCACGGATGGATGCAACTCGGTCCTGCCGAGCAGCAGGCCTTGCCCTGGGCAAAGGAGCTACGCGACATCGACGGATGCTTGGACGTGCTGTTCGAGCAACGCGACGGCCTGTTGGCCCCCATGCCGGTCTTCGATGCCGTGAGCCTGGACTCGGTCATCACGAGACTGGCTGTCGTGGAGCGTCTGATCTGGCCCATCGACCACCCCGAAGCCCACGCCTTGATCGCAGGCGCGCGCCAGGACCTGATCGCCCTGTCCGTAAGAGCCGGAGTCGCTTGATCCCGGTAGAGCGTGACGGACGCGGGCAGGCTCTTCATGTGAAGCTACGGGTGGCCGCGCCCAGAGTGTCCGCGAGTACGGACGGGAGGAAGACCTATGACCGTCTTCGACACTCTCAGACGTCTTTCGCCGCCGCCGCATAGCGGCTTCGCGCAGCGGCAGGCCCGTCCTCGGACTGGCGCAATCGGCTGTCGTCAGCCGTTGCGAGAATCGCTAGGAATTGCCAAGCTTGGCCGCTTCCAGCCGGTCCGTGCAGAAATTTATCTGCACAATTCCTACACAGGCGGAATGGACCCCTCTTTTCCTCCACGAAATCTAATAGCTGGAAAAGTCGGGTCATATCGCCGGGGGTTTAGCCCCAAGGGCCGTCCTTGGAGCGCCGTGTGATCGGCACCGCCGTGCCCACGGCGCGGGCCGCCCGCTGGACGGGGGCGGCGACCTTGCCGGCCATGTCCATCAGGGCCTTCACCCGGTTCTGGGTGGCAGGGTGGGTGGAGAACAGATTGTCGGCCCCACGCCCCGCCAGGGGGTTGATGATGAACATCTGGCCGGTGGCCGGATTGCGTTCGGCCGGCAGGTTCACCGTGCCGCGGGCATAGTGCTCGATCTTCTGCAGGGCGTCGGCCAGGGCCTCCGGGTCGCCGCAGATCTCCGCCCCACCGCGGTCGGCCTCATATTCCCGGGCGCGGCTGATGGCCATCTGCACGAGGCTGGCGGCCATGGGCGCCAGGATCATCAGCGCGATGGTCCCGATGATGCCGCCCGGACGCTCCCGGTCATTGCCGCCGAAGAACAGGGCGAAATTGGCGAGCGCCGAGATGGCGCCGGCCACGGTGGCGGTCACCGTCATGGTCAGGGTGTCGCGGTTCTTCACATGGGCCAGCTCATGGGCCATCACGCCGCGCACCTCGCGGCGGTCCAGCATCCGCAACAGACCCTGGGTGGCCGCGACCGCGGCGTTTTCCGGATTGCGGCCGGTGGCGAAGGCGTTGGGCTGGTCGGTGGCCATGACATAGACCTTGGGCCGGGGCATGCCGGCGCCGTCGGCCATGTCGAAGACGTCGCGCACATAGTTGCGGATCAGGGCCTCGGGGTGGGTCTCGTCCACCGGCTGGGCGCCGTGCATCTTCAGCACGATCTTGTCGGAGTTCCAGTAGCTGAACAGGTTCATGCCCCCGGCCAGGACCAGCGCGATCAGCATGCCGCTGGCGCCCCCGATCATGAAGCCGATCCCCATGAACAGGGCGGTCAGGGCGGCCAGGAGGGTGAAGGTTCTCAGGTGGTTGTGCATCTTGCGTTCAGCAGTTGTTCCAGGCGCCAGATATGGGGAGGCCCACGGGATTTGCGCAAGATCGCTGTGCGATCTGACATCTCGAAACCGTCGCCAACCGGCGCTATGATCGCCCATGACAATGACGAACGATCCCGCCGCCATCGTCGCGCGGCTCACCGAAGAATACCTGGCCTCGGTCAAGGCCCTGCGGGGCGCCCTGCAACGCTTTCTGGACGACGGGGAAATCCCCGATCCTGCCCTGCGGGCGGAAGGCGCCTTCACCTATCCGGAGCTGCGGCTCAGCTGGCCCCGCGGCGAGGCCTTTCCCCGGCTGGCCCGGGCCTATGCGCGGCTGTCGGCGCCCGGCGACTACGCCGTCACCGTGACGCGGCCCGACCTGTTCGGCGACTATCTGGTCGAGCAGCTGACCCTGCTGATGGCCGACTTCAATGTCACCGTCGAGGTGGGGCGCTCGGTCCAGGAAATCCCGTTCCCCTATGTGCTGGACGGGACGGTGGACCTGGCCAAGGCCGATGTGGGCGCCGCCGAGATCGCTCGCCACTTCCCCACCACCGAGCTCGCCCATATCGGCGACGAGATCGCCGACGGCTTCTGGACGCCGGCCCTGGAAGAGGCCCGGCCGCTGGCCCTGTTCGACGGCCTGCGCACCGACTTCTCCCTGGCGCGCCTGGCCCACTACACCGGCGCGCCGGCCGAACACGTGCAGCCCTACATCCTGTTCACCAACTACCACCGCTATGTGGACGAGTTCGTCGCCTGGGCCTGCGCCCAGCTGAAGGCCGGCGGCCCCTATACCGCCCTGTCGGCGGCCGGGCGGGTCGTGGTGACGGCGGAGACGGAGAATCCGGAGATGGTGGTGGCCGAGGCCCCCTGGCGGCGTCACCAGATGCCGGCCTACCACCTGATGGCCAAGGACGGCCGAGGCGTCACCCTGATCAATATCGGCGTCGGCCCCTCCAACGCCAAGACCATCACCGACCACCTGGCGGTGCTGCGGCCCCAGGCCTGGCTGATGATCGGCCATTGCGGCGGTCTGCGCGGCAGCCAGACCATCGGCGATTATGTGCTGGCCCACGCCTATCTGCGTGACGACCATGTGCTGGACGATGTCCTGCCGCCGGAAATCCCCATCCCGCCCATCGCCGAGGTGCAGGTGGCCATGAACCGGGCCGCCGAGAAGGTGACCGGCGAGTCCGGTGATCTGCTGAAGCGACGCCTGCGCACCGGCACGGTGGTCACCACCGACGACCGGAACTGGGAGCTGCGCTATTCCCTCTCGGCCCTGCGGTTCAACCAGTCCCGGGCCGTGGCCATCGACATGGAAAGCGCCACCATCGCCGCCCAGGGCTACCGGTTCCGTGTGCCCTACGGCACCCTGCTGTGCGTGTCGGACAAGCCCCTGCACGGGGAGATCAAGCTGCCCGGCCAGGCCAACGCCTTCTATGAGCGGGCCATCGGCCAGCACCTGCAGATCGGCCTGGCCACCCTAGACCTGCTGCGGGAGGAGGGCGCGGCCCTGCACTCGCGCAAGCTGCGCAGCTTCGACGAGCCGCCCTTCCGGTAGGACCTAAGCCGTCAGGAACCGGACGACGGCTTCGCCCAGCTCCGGCGTGGCGGCTGCGGCCCGGTGGTCGCCGGGCACGATGACCAGTTCGCCGTGGGGCAGCAGCTCGACCAGCTCGTGGGGCGAGCCGTTGTCGCGGTCGGCGTCGCCGCAGACCACCAGGGTCGGGGTGGGGATCGCGCGGATCTGCGCCTCGGTGGTTTCCTGGAAGGCCGCCAGTACGCCGAGCATGGCCTGGGGGTTGAGGCCCATCTCGGCCATCAGGGCCTGGATGAACTTGCCGGCCCGCGGGTCACGGGCGTTCGCCCCATTACGGATGGAGTCCTCGAACATGGCCGCCCGGGCGCCGGCCTCCATGATCCCGGAGGCGCCCATGCCCCCCAGCGCCATCCGGCGGGGGCGAAGGCCGCCGATCACCGCGCGCACCGAGGTCCGCGCGCCGAGGGAATAGCCCACCAGGTCGAAATCGCTCAGGCCCAGATGGGCGATGAGGGCGGCCTGGTCCCTGGCCAGCACATCTTGCGGCCAGGCCTGCGCCTCCACCGGGGCGCCGGACTCCCCGTGGCCGCGCAGGTCCGGGGCGATCACCTGGAAGCCGGCGGCCACCAGCCGATCGGCATGGCCGGGCAGGAACCAGTTCTGCTTTCCGCTGGAGAAGAAGCCGTGCAGCAGCACGACCGGGCGGCCTTTTCCGGCGGTGTGAACGGCGATCTCGACGCCGTCGAAGCTCTGGAATCGGGTGGTTGTCGGCTCTGTCATGGGCGCCAACCTGTGGCGCCGCAGCGCCTTCGTCCAGGCCCTGGATTTCCCGGGCCGCCGGGTTTAGAGCCTGCCGATGCAACGACATATGGACTTCGAAGGTATCGAGAACTTCCGCGACTTCGGAGGCTACGACACCGCCTGTGGCAGGGGACTGCGCTCTGGCCTGCTCTATCGGTCCGCCAATCACGGCCGCGCCACGCCCGCCGATCTCGCCCGGCTGCGGGAGCTGGGGATTTCGGTGGTGGTGGACCTGCGCCGACCGGCCGAACGGGTGCGGGAGCCCTCCCGGCGGCCCGAGGGCTTCATGGCCCATGTGATCGAGAACGACCTGGGCGAGGCCGGCGATCCGTGGCTGGCGGCCCTGAAGGACTCCGACATCAGCGCTGACTTCTTCCGGGCCGACGGGGTCCGGTTCTACCGGGAAGCCCCGTTTGAAGCCCGCCATTTGGACCTGTTTTCGCGCTATTTCCGCGCCCTTTCGGCCTCTGAAGGGCCCGTTCTGGTGCATTGCGTGGCGGGCAAGGACCGCACCGGCATGTTGTGCGCGCTCACCCACCACATGGCCGGCGTCCATGACGACGACCTGGTCACCGACTATCTGCTGACCAATGACGAGACCCGCATCGCGCGGCGCATTCCGTTCATGATGGAGTTCGTGGCCGAGCATGCCGGCCGGACCCCGACCGAAGAGGCGGTGCGCACGGCGCTCAGCGTGCATCCGGAGTATCTGCAGGCCGCCTTCGCCGTCATGCGCGAACAGTGCGGCTCCCTGGACGGCTATCTGGAGCAGGCGCTCGGGGTCGACCGGTCCATGCGCGAGGCCATAGCCGAGCGGATCCTGGCTTAGCCCATGCGTCGGGCCGACCGGCTGTTTCAGATCATCCAGATCCTGCGCCGCAGCCGCAGGCCTGTGACCGGAGCGGCGCTGGCCCGAGAGCTCGAGACATCCCTGCGGACGGTCTATCGGGACATGGCTGATCTGATCGCCCAGCGGGTGCCGATCCGCGGCGAGGCGGGCGTCGGCTATGTCCTGGACGACGGCTTCGACATGCCGCCCCTGATGCTGACGGCCCAGGAGCTTGAGGCGGTGCTGCTGGGCGCCCAGTGGGTCGGCGGGCGAGGCGATCCTGACCTGGCTCGGGCGGCCCAGGACGTGGTGGCCAAGATCGCCCAGGTGATCCCGGAAAACCTGCGGCCCTTCGTCAGCTCTTCGCCGCTGACCGCGGGCTCCAGACCTGACAGCGCCCGCGACGCCCTCGACATGACCCAGCTGCGGGCCTGCCTGCGGGACCAGCGCAAGGTCGTCCTGGACTATAGCGATGAGGCCGGCGCGGTGACGCGGCGGGTGATCTGGCCGGTGACGGTGGGCTATTTCGACACCACCCGGGTGATCTGCGCCTGGTGCGAGTTGCGCCAGGCCTTCCGGCACTTCCGCACCGACCGGGTGGTGGCCGCGCAGTTCCTGAATGAGCGCTATCCCGGCGCCCGGGCCCAGCTGTGGGCTCAGTGGCGGCGCACCCTGCCCGACCACGACGCAGGTGCGGACGCAGGCGACAAGGCCTGACCGGGATCTGGGGGAGAGAGGACAGGCGTCCGGCGATGACCTCCACGTCTGCGCCGGACGCCTTATCGGGACTGAACCTCCGACAAGGTTCAGCGACAAGATTTGCGCTCAGGCGCCGTCTCGGCCTAATCACCTCCCCGTGAAATCTGGCCCACAGGTCGGGCCGACAGTCGGAGGGCGCCATGCAGAGCTTTCAACCCCCACGCCGGGTCCTGATGGGGCCGGGCCCCTCCGACGTCAGCCCCCGGGTGCTGGCGGCCCTGTCGCGGCCGACCATCGGCCACCTGGACCCGGCGTTTCAGGGCCTGATGGAGGAGATCAAGGCGGCGCTCTCGCGGCTGTTCAACGCCCCGGATCACATCTGCGTGCCCCTGTCGGCGCCGGGCACGGCGGGCATGGAATCGGCCCTGATGAACCTGCTGGAGCCGGGCGACCTGGCGGTGATCTGCGTCAATGGCGTGTTCGGGACCCGCATGGTGGACATGGCCGGCCGGGCCGGCGCCGAGGTGATCGCCGTCGAGGACGCCTGGGGGACCCCGGTCAGCCTGGACAAGGTCGAAGCTGCGCTGTCCGGCCGCCAGGCCAAGGTGCTGGCCTTCGTCCATGCGGAAACCTCCACCGGCGTGCGCAGCGATGCGGCCAGCCTCTGCGCCCTGGCGCGCAAGCATGGGGCGCTGTCTATCGTCGACTGCGTGACCTCCCTGGGCGGCATCGCGGTGGACGCCGCGGCCTGGGACGCCGACGTGCTCTATTCGGGCACCCAGAAGTGTCTGTCGGCGCCGCCTGGCCTGTCGCCGGTGGCCTTCTCCAAGCGGGCCGTGGCGGCCATCGCCGCGCGCAAGGAAAAGCCCCGCAACTGGCTGTTCGATATCGGCCTCCTGATGAGCTACTGGGGCGGGGAGGGCGGCCGGACCTATCACCACACCGCCCCGATCAACGCCCTCTACGGCCTGCATGAGTCCCTGGTCGCCCTGTTCGAAGAGGGCCAGCAGGCGGCCTTTGTCCGCCACGCCCGGACGCATGAATCCCTGGTGGCCGGTCTGGAGGCCCTGGGCCTTGAGATGCTGGTGGCGCCCGAGCATCGCCTGCCGCAGCTCAATACGGTCAAGGTCCCCGACGGGATCGATGAGGCCGCGGTCCGCGACTACGTCCTGACCCACTGGAACCTGGAGCTGGGAGCGGGCCTCGGACCGTTGAAGGGCCAGGTCTGGCGGATCGGGCTGATGGGCGCCTCGGCCACCCCCTGGCATGTGCGCCTGTGCCTGACAGCTCTGGGCGAAGCCCTGGCGGCCCAGGGCTATCAGGGCGACCGGACCGCGGCCCTGGCGGCGGCGGACGCCCGCCTCGCCTGATCGCTTTCCAGCGGCGCCATAGGGGGCTATGGCGCAAACATGCGTCGTGTCGTCCAGATCGAAGCCCCCTGGCGGGAACCGGCCGAGGCCCTCGCGGCCCTGGCTGAGGAGGCCTGGAGCCTCTGTCTGCTGTCGGGCGGCGGGGGCGAGCGGGGGCGCTGGACCTATCTGGCCGCCCGGCCCCTGCGGACCCTCGTGGTTCAGGCGAGCGACCCGACTGACCCCTTCGCCGCTCTGGCCGCCCAGATCCCGGCCGGCGAGATGCTTAACGACGGTCCGCCCTTCCAGGGCGGCGTGGCGGGGCTGGCCGCCTATGAGCTGGGCGGCCGGGCCCAGGGGCTGGACCTTGCGCCCCACCCGGACTGGCCGCACCTGGCCTGCGCCGTCTATCCCGCCATCCTGGCCTTCGATCATCAGGACCGCCGGCTGCTGGCCATCGGCCGGGGCGAGGAAGCCGCCGAGGCGCTGGCCCGGGCGCAAGGTCTGCTGGAGGCGTTGGGGGCGGACGCCCCGGACCAGACTGCGAGCCCCCGGGTCCTGGCCGGACCGATGACCGCCTCGTCGGGGGCGGCCTATGAGGCGGCGGTGGCCGAGGTGGTGAGCCGGATCGCCGCGGGTGAGATCTTCCAGGCCAATGTGGCAAGGCGCTGGACCGGGGCGCTGGCCCCAGGCGCCGCGCCCTATGACCTGTTCGCCCGGCTTGCCCGGGACTCTGCTGCGCCCTTCGCCGCCTATCTGCGCCTGCCGGGGCTGGCGGTGGTGTCCAACTCGCCGGAGCGGTTCGTCGCCCTGCGGCGCACGGCCGAGGGCCTGATGGCCGAGACGCGGCCGATCAAGGGCACCCGGCCGCGGGGCTGCGACGGCGCCCAGGATCAGGCCCTGGCCGCCGAACTGCTGGCCAGTCCCAAGGACCGGGCCGAGAACCTGATGATCGTCGATCTGATGCGCAATGACCTGGCCAGGGTCTGTCGGCCCGGCAGCGTGCAGGCGCCGGAGCTGTTCGCCATCGAGAGCTTCGCCAATGTCCACCACCTGGTCTCCACCATCACCGGCGTGATGCAGCCGGGGCTCGGCGCCGCCGACCTGCTGGCGGCGGCCTTCCCGCCGGGCTCGATCACCGGGGCGCCGAAGATCCAGGCCATGAAGGTGATCGCTGGCCTCGAGCCGCCGAGGGGTCCCTATTGCGGCTCGATCTTCTGGGCCGGGGCGGACGGGGCGTTTGATTCCAGCGTGCTGATCCGCACCGCAGCCTGCGTGGAGACGCCGGACGGCTGGCGGCTGGAGGCCGGGGCCGGGGCGGGCCTGGTGGCCGACAGCACGCCCGCCGCCGAGCGCCTGGAGACCGAGGCCAAGATCTCCGCCCTGTTGCGGGCGCTGTCTGCTGATCCCCGGAGCGCCCTGTGAGCCTGCCCCTGAGTGATCGCGGTCTGCTGCTGGGGGACGGGCTGTTCGAGACCCTGCTAGCGGTGGACGGCGTGCCGGTCGACTGGACTGAGCACATGGCCCGCCTAGTCTTGGGATGCGCAGCCCTCGGCCTTCCGGCGCCGGCTGAGGCGGACGTCCGCGGGGCTGCTCAGGCGGCCCTGAGCACGGCGGGTCTCGACACTGGCCGAGCGGCCCTGCGGATCACATGGACGGCCGGCTCCGGGGGGCGTGGCCTTGATCGGCCAGAGCCCTGCGCCCCGGTCCTGTTCGCCACCGCCGCGCCATCCCCTGCGCCGGCTGGACCCCTGCGTCTGATCACGGCGGCGACCCAGCGCAATGCGGGCTCCATCGCCTCGCGACACAAGACCCTGTCCTATCTGGACAATGTGCTGGCCAGGCGCGAGGCGATCCTGGCCGGCGCCGATGAGGCGGTGATGCTGAATACGGACGGGCAGGTGGCCTGCGCGGCGGCGGCCAATCTGTTCTGGGTCGCCGGCGGGCGGCTGGAGACCCCGTCCGTGGACTGCGGGGTCCTGGCCGGGATCACCCGGGCCAAGGTGCTGGCCTGGGCGAAGGCGGCGGGGGCGCCGGCGGCGGAAGTGGCGGTGGGGCCGGACGCCCTGGCGAAGGCCGAGGCGGTCTTCATCACCAACAGCCTGACCGGCGCCCGGTCGGCTCAGTCCCTCGACGGGCGTCCCCTGGCCGAGTGGCCCCTGTTGGCGAAGCTGTCAGCGGCTCTAGGCTGAGGCCTCAGGTCACAGATCAGCAGTCTGTGCAGTTGACCATGTCGAGCTTACGGGGGCGGAGATAGTATTTCTCCCGGAAGACCATGGCGTTGGGCAGCGCATACTTGATGGCTGAGTTGTAGCTATAGTTCATCTCGCTCATGATCAGGGTGTCGAACGGCGCCATGAGATTGGCGGGCAGGCCGCTCACGGTGGAGCCCTTCCCCAGGGCGGTCAGCCCCTTGCCATGGCTCCACACCACCTTGGGCGACCCATTGGCGTCGGCGCGGATGGCGGTGACCCGGGCGCTCATGCCCGAGGCGGCGAACGGCGACAGGATTTCCTCGGCGACGGAGAAGGTGTCGCTCAGCTCGGCCTTGGTGGTCAGGGTGTCCTGGGCGACCAGGTCGGCCACCACGGCGGTGGCGTGGCCCGCGCGCCGGTCGGCCATCAGGGCCATGGTGACCTCGGCCAGGCCCATATAGAGCAGGATCAGGACCGGAGCGATCAGGGCGAACTCCACCGCCGCCACGCCGCGTCGATCCCGGAGAAAGCGCATCGGGCCCATCAGCACTTGGCTCCCGTGGGCGGAGCGTCGCTATAGGGCTCGTTGCGGAAGGCCTCCACCGCCGAGACCATGCGCTTGTTGTTCGGCGCATTGACCAGAGCGTTGGAGAGCAGCGGCGTGAAGATGGTCCAGTTGTAGTAGGTGCGGACCAGGACGATGTCGGTGGGGCCGCCGGGGGACCAGCAGGTCTTGGCGGGGTCGAAGTTGCCGCCGGTCATGGCCGGGTCGTCCCGCAGGCTGGTGAAGTCGGCATAGGTGCGGACGTCCACCTGCAGGTTGCCGGCGCAGGTGGGGCCAAGCCAGCTCATCCTGGCGCAGACGGCCTTGGCGAATTCGGTCTTGTTCGCCGTGCCGGCCGTCTGCATCTCGCCGGTGCGCAGGGGCCGAGCTGCGGCGGCGGTGGCGCCTTCCAGGGTGGTGGCGACCATGAACACCATGGCCAGCTCCAGGACGCCGAAGATCAGCATCAGCAGGGGGCCGGCGATGAAGGCGAACTCCACCGCGGTCGCGCCCTGCCGGGCGCGGGCGAAGCGGCGCAGGGTCTGGATCAAGGGTCTGGCGGCGCGCGGCATTCTGCGGGTCCATCCGGTTACCCGCGGACCCTAGCCTTTCGAGCCTAAGCGATGCTTAAGCGCTCAGGGGGTGGGGCGCTGCGGGTCGTCCGCGCCGATCCGCTCGCAGCGGGGCGAGCAGGCGAAGGTGCGGGCCTCGCCGCCGCGGATATAGGAGACCTGGCCGTATTCGGGGGCGCTGACGACGATGTCCCGGTCGAACAGGACCCGGCCGGCGGCGTCGGTGACCACCACATTGGTCACCCCATAGCCCTTGCCGATCACCACCAGGTCCTGGGGACCCAGCAGGTTGACGTCGGCGATCTTCGGATTGGCCACAACCACATTGCGCGCGGCGCCCGGCAGCCGGACCTTGGCGCCCTGATCGAGCCTGACCGACAGGGACGAGGCCGCCGCGGGCGAGGCGACCAGAAGGCCGATGAGGGCGCAGACGGCGAGGCGGCGCATGGCGGTGTCCAACAAAACGGAGGTCCAGGAACAGAACCTCAGCCTCGGTTGGAATGGTCAAGAAACCCTGAATCCTACCGACTCGCGCGCGTGCGTGAATCATAAAGGGAAGACGGTGGAATCTGGTCGAATTCGCTGTCGTGGTTAACAGATGCTAATAGTAAACACAAGTAAACCAAAAGAAAAATCCATCGAATACTCTCTGATTTACTCGCCATTAAGCCAGCTGCGGCATTGTGACCCTGCAATTCGGGGCGAGCAGACCACCAAGGCCTGATCCCCGATCAATCTGCTCGCCAACAAAGGAGATCGAGCAATGTCGAAGTTCGTCACGCGCTTCCTGAAGGATGAATCCGGCGCCACCGCCATCGAGTACGGCCTGATCGCCGCCCTGATCGCCGTCGTGCTGATCACCGCCCTGAACACCCTGTCGGGCAAGATCGCCGGCACCTTCACCAAGATCGGCACCGCGATGCCGCAATAG
>JAHUZY010000319.1 GCA_019264505.1 Phenylobacterium sp.
TCAGCAGGGTCGCGGGATGATAGGCGGGACGCCCCGTCGCCGCCGGCCGCACGCCGTCAAAACCAAGCGCCGCCAGGTCCAACTCGTCGATGAAGGCCTCGACCACCCGGACCGGGTTGTCCTCGGCCACGTAATCGTCCAGCGAAGCCGGCAACAGGAACGACTGGCGCCGATCCTCACCCTCAACGAAACGCCCCATGACCAGCCCTCCGAACGATGGCCGATTCTAGCTAAATTCGCGGCGTTTTCACACAGCCTGGACCCTTCTCGGACATTGGGATGGTCCGCCAGGCGACAAGCCTAAGCTGCGCGCGTAAGGTGCTACTGTCGAAAAAGGTTAGGTTGGTGCGGTTGGCCCAGCCCTTCCATACGGAAGTCCTGGCCGGCGCCCATGCGCGCCTGAGCCCCGCGGCCCGAAGTCGCCGCCGCATCCCGCGGTGGCGTAACAAGAGGGTTGCTCAATGCCAAAGACGATTTCCAAGCGAGCTATCGAGAGGGCCTATCGTTTCGTCGCCGACGCTGGGCGTCCTCTCGATCGGGCAGACCTCGATTGCGTCTCGCCTAGGACAAACGCCAGCACCGGCAGTATCGACTCCGTACTGACTGAATTGGGTCGGTTCCAAACCGCATCTGGGGGGTTCGCTCATGGCATTGAGCCGGATCTACAGACCCCCACGCCGCAAGCCATCTCCACCAGCGTCGGGTTTCAATATCTGCGTCGGATTCGCGCGCCGGAAACGTCGCTGGTGGTGGCAGGAGGCGTAGCCTGGCTCGTAGAGAATGTTGATCGCGCGAGCTGGGTTTGGCCGACGATCAACGCGCGTGTGGACGAAGGGCCGCATGCGCCGTGGTGGGATTGGCGTGATCTGAGGCGTTATCGCGGCTTTGTCTTCAACGTGTCGGCAGAACTGCTCGGCTATCTCTACGACTACCAGACGCTCGTTCCGGTCGAGGTCATAGACGGCGTCACGAAGACGGTCGTCGAAGCCGTTCGGAGCACTGACATCATCGACAGTCCCTACGAACTGCTCTGCTGCATGCGTCTGCACCAAACCCGGAATCTGCCCGCGGAGGTGCGTTCTGCGATGGAGCAGCACTTGCCGCGCTCGCTTGCCGCGCTGGATGCAGATGACGTCCATCTCGACGCAATGGGCATGGTCCCCACTCCGCATGCCTTTGGCTACGACATTCTCCGCCCGCACATCGAAGCCCAGGCAGAGCGCTTGATCAAAACCCAGGCTGAAGACGGCGGGTGGCATCCCGGCTGGGAAAGCTGGGCGAAAGACCGTCCCGCTCTTAGGGAAGCAGTGGGCAAGGCCTGGAGCGGCTGGACGACTCGCGAGGCTATCCTGCGCCTAACGCGCCACCACTTTGTGGCCTCGTAGCCATCGCCTGCGGGAACCGTGTCGGACTTCAACGTCCGTTTTCCACCCTTCTCAGCCGCTCAGAGTGTCGGCTACCGGAGCGTGAGGGAGAATGCGCTATCGGCCGCTTCCGGGCAGGGTGGGGGCCAAGGGGCTCAATTCTATACACGTGGGGTGACGGGTGGCGCGTCGCCCTCCCAAGCTTCTGGCTATCAGCCACGAATGACCGCAGGCGCGGAGAGGCGCGAGGCGCATTCTCGCAAACCGCCGCTCTTCCGCTCTTTGAACGCCCCACCGTGCGGTTTTCGGGAAGGCGGCGACCTCCGACAGGTGAGTTTGCAAACTATACAGTCACTCTACCGGAAGGCGTCGGCCATCTGGGCGATCCAGGCTTTGACGTTGTCCTTCTTGTCCAGTGGTGTCTTGCCGTGGCGCACCAGGATGAGGTCGAGGTCGGGGACCAGGACGGTGTACTGGCCCTCATAGCCGTTGGCGCTGAACGAGCCGGGGCCGGCGATATTCAGCCACCAGTGGGCGCCGTAGTCCCCTTCGCGCACCGCCGGCTGCGGGGTCGGCGTGCGGGCATAGTCGATCCACTCGGCCGGCAGCAGCTGGCGGTCCTCCCAGCGGCCGCCGCGCAGATAGAGCAGGCCAAAGCGCGCAAAATCCCTGGCCGTGGCAAAGCAGAAGGACGAGCCGATGAAGGTCCCGGCCGCGTCGAACTTGGGAACCGGGCTGGTCATGCCGAGCGGTTCAAACAGCCGCTGGCGCATGAAGGCCTCAAACCCCGCGCCGTCGACGGCGAGCGCCCGGGCGGCGCAGCGGGCGATGATGTTGGTCGTGCCGCTGGCATAGGACCAGGCGGTCCCCGGCGGGTGGGCCAGGGGTCGTGTCGCCGCATAGTGGGCCACGTCGGCCTTGCCTGAGCCGAACAGCATCTCGATCACATCGGAGACGTGGCCCGGCACATAGTCCTCCACAAAGGACAGGCCGCTCGACATGCGCAGGAGCTGGTCCAGGGTGATCGCCGCGCGGGGATCATCAGGGCTCTCACGCCATTCCGGGACGTCGGCCGGGGCGTGGATGTCGAGCTTCCCCTCGGCGACCAGCAGGCCCACCAGGGCCTGGGTGATGCTCTTGGCCTTGGACCAGGAGGGATAGGTGGCCTCAGGGCCAAAGCCCTCGCCATAGCGCTCCATGACAATCCGCCCGCCCTGCACGATCAGGGCTGCATGGGTCTCGCCCAGGAGCTCGGTGTCGGGGGCGGCGAAGGCCGTGGCCATCAAGGCCTCCAGCACCGCGCCGTGAGCGTGTTCGGGCTGACCTTGCGGCCATTGCGCTGTGGGCCAGGGGGTGTGGGCGGGCTGTGTCGGCAGGATGGGCAAGCTCATGGGCGCAGGTGAGCGCGCTGCGCCGCTGATGTCAAAGGCGGCCCTAAGGTCAACTTGCCCCTCACAGCCCCTGTCGCGTCGGTCCGGTTGGAGTCAGGATGGGGCCATGGAAACCCCCGACACACGCTCCGCCGCCCATCCCCTGGACCTCGGCGGCGAGGCCGCAGACGACGCCCGCGAGGTCCGCCGCCAGGCTGACCTGCTGGCCCAGCTGCTGCGCGAGGCCATCGCCTATCTGGACGGAGAGGCCGCCGCCGCTGGCGTCGATGCGGCCCGGGCGGCCCAGGGCCTGCGGCCCTATGAGGAGCTGTCGGCCGACGAGGCGGAGTTCCTCGCCCGCGCCTTCGCCTGCCATGCGCTGCTGGAGAACATGGCCGAGGAGGTCACCGGGCGCCGCCGTCAGGCCGAGGGCCGTTCGGCCGGCGCCAGTCGGGCCGTGACCCTGCGCGGCGCCGTCGAGGGCCTGGCCAAGGCCGGCCGCAGCGAACGCGAGATCGCCGAGGCCCTGGCTCGCCTGCGGGTGGCGCCGGTCTTCACCGCCCATCCCACCGAGGTGCGCCGCCGGGCCCTGGTGGACCGGGAAGGCGAGATCACCCGGCTCATGGCCCTGCGCCGCCACCGGCTGCCGCCGGCCCTGGAGGCCGAGGCCCGCGAGGCCCTGTTCCGCGAGGTGGCGCTGCTCTGGCGCACCCGGCTGAACCGGCCCGAAAAGATCGCCGTGGCCGATGAGATCCGCAATGTGCTCTCGGTGGTGCGCCAGTCGGTGCTGCCGGCCGTGGCCGCCCTCTATGCCGACTGGCAGGGCCTGCTCATCGACGCCGAGACCCCGCCGGTGCTCAGTCTCGGCTCCTGGCTCGGCGGCGACCGGGACGGCCACCCCGGGGTGGATGCACCCGCCCTGAACACGGCGCTGGAGGCCCAGGCCCGGCTGATCTGCGACTTCTACGCCGGCGAACTGCGGGCGCTTTGGCGGGACCTGGCCATCTCGTCCGGCTTCGCCGAGGTCTCAGCCGAGATCCGCGACCTGGGCGCGGCCATGCCCGATCCCTCCCCCCACCGGCGGGACGAACCCTACCGCCTGGCGCTCGAGGCCATTTTCGACCGGCTGAGCGCGGTGTCCCAGAAGCTGACCGGCCAGCCGGTGGCCTTCGCGCTGGCCCCGTCGGAGGCGCAGCCCTATGAGGATCCCGAGGCCTTC
>JAHUZY010000337.1 GCA_019264505.1 Phenylobacterium sp.
GTGACGGGGACGGCCGGGTCCAGGCCGCGCAGGAAGTCGGCCAGATCCTCAGCGTCGGCCGGCAGGAAGAGCGCGTCGGCGGCCCCACCCACCCGGAACCAGGTGAAGGGCGCGAGCGGCTCGTCCTTCAGCAGACGGCCGCGGACCGCCGGCAGGGCCTCACGCCAGCTCATTTGGCGGCGCTGCGCAGGGCGTCCAGCTGCTCAGGCAGGGCGTAGGCCCAGCTGGTGATATCGCCGGCGCCCAGGCAGACCACCAGGTCGCCGTCCTGGGTTTCCTGCAGCAGCAGGCGGGCCAGGTCTTCAGGACCGGACAGCGGTAGGGCGCGGCGGTGGCCATAGCGGCGAAGGCCGTCCACCAGGGCTTCGCGGCTGGCGCCCTCCAGGGGCGCTTCGCCCGCGGCGTAGATGTCGGCGACGATCACCACGTCGGCGTCGCTGAAACAGGCGCAGAAATCCTCGAACAGGTCCTTCAGCCGCGAATAGCGGTGCGGCTGGACTACGGCCACGACCCGGCCCTCGGTGACCGCCCGGGCGGCCTTGAGCACCGAGCTGATTTCCACGGGATGGTGGCCATAGTCGTCGATCACCCGCACCCCGCCAGACGTCCCGGTGGTGGTGAAGCGGCGCTTGACCCCGCCAAAGCCGGTCAGGCCCGCAGCGATGGCCTCCGGGCTGACCGAAAGTTCCCGGGCCACGGCGACAGCGGCCAGCGCATTGAGCACATTGTGCATGCCGGCCATGGGCATGTGCAGGTTCTCCATCCGCACCGGCTCGCCCTGCAGGGGGCGGATCACCACGTCGAAGCGGGCGCCGTCGGGGCCCATGGAGATCTTCTCGGCCCGGACCTCGGCCTGGGGATTGACCCCGTAGGTCACCAGCCGGCGGTTCTCCACCCGCGACGTCAGGGCCAGAACCTCGGGATGGTCGGTGCAGACCGCGGCGAAGCCGTAGAAGGGGATGTTCTCAATGAAGTCCTGGAAGGCTTTCTTCACCGCCTCGAAGTCGCCGTAGTGGTCCAGATGCTCGGGGTCGATATTGGTCACCACGGCGACCGTCGACTTCAGCTTCAGGAAGGTGCCGTCGCTCTCGTCGGCCTCGACGACGATCCAGTCCCCCTCGCCCACCTTGGCGTTGGTGCCATAGGCGTTGATGATCCCGCCATTGACCACGGTGGGATCGAGGCCGCCGGCGTCCAGCAGGGCGGCGATCATCGAGGTGGTGGTGGTCTTGCCGTGGGTGCCGCCCACGGCGATGGAGAATTGCAGGCGCATCAGCTCGGCCAGCATCTCGGCCCGGCGCACCAGCGGCAGGCGCCGCTCGCGGGCCGCCTGCATCTCCGGATTGTCCTGCTTGACGGCGGTGGAATAGACGACCGCCGAGGCGCCTTCGACTTGCGCGGCCTCGTGGCCGATGAAGATCTTGGCCCCCAGCTTTTCCAGGCGCTCGGTGTTGGCGCTGGCCTTGGAGTCCGAGCCCTGCACCGTATAGCCGATGCGCAGCATGATCTCGGCGATGCCGCTCATGCCGATGCCGCCGATGCCGATGAAGTGGACGGGACCAAGCTCGAAGGGGACGGGACGGCGACGGCGGTTCATGGGGCGGCGGGGCCTGTGGCTGGAGGACGGCGGGCCTAGCGGCCCTGGGCGGCGGTCTGTTCGACGAGATCGGCCAGGCGCTCGGCCGCGTCCGGCCGGGCGATGGAGCGGGCGCCGGCCGACATGCGGGCCAGGCGCTCAGGATTGGTCAGGAGCTTTTCCAGGGCGTTCGACATCGTCTCGACCGTAAGCTGGTTCTCCCGGGCGATCACCGCGCCGCCGGCCTCGACCATCACCTGGGCGTTCTGGCCCTGATCGTCGTCCAGCGCGACAGCGAGCGGCACCAGGATGGAGGGCCGGCCGGCGATGGCGAACTCGCAGACCGTGCCGGCGCCGGAGCGGCCGACCACCAGATGGGCCTGGCGCAGGCGGGTGGCCATGTCGCGGAAGAAGGGGGCGATCTCGGCCTCGACCATGGCGTCGGCATAGATGCGCCGGGCGATATCCATGGACTCCTTGCGGGTCTGCTGCTGCACCCGCAGGCGCACGCGCAGGTCCTCAGGCAGGGCGAGGATGGCCTCAGGCATGAGCTCCGACAGAAGCCGTGCGCCCTGACTGCCGCCGGTGATCAGCAGGCGCAGGGTGCCGCCGTCTTCCGGGGGGAGATAGGGCTTGTCGGCGAGTTCGCGGATCTCCTGGCGGACCGGATTGCCGACGATCACCGCCTTGGCGGCGGCCTTGGGCGGGGCCTTCTGGAGGCTCGGAAAGGCGCAGGCCACGGCGGTGACATGGCTGGCCAGGCGGCGGTTGGCCCGGCCCATGACGGCGTTCTGTTCGTGGATCACGGTGGGCCGGCCCTGGGTGATCCCGGCCAGCAGGCCCGGCACCGAGGGGTAGCCGCCAAAACCCACCACGACGGCGGGGTCCAGGCGTTTGAAGGCGGCGCGGGCCTGCATCACGCCCTGGAAGATGGCGAGCCCGGCCTTGGCCATGCCGATGGGATCGCCGGACTTGAAGGTGCTGGCCGACAGGCCGATGCGCTCCTCGGCGGGGAAGCTCTCGGCGAAGGCCGCCACCCGCTCGTCAGAGGCCAGGGCCACGCGCCAGCCACGGGCGATCAGCGTCTCAGCGAGCGCCTGGGCGGGAAAGAGATGGCCTCCGGTTCCCCCGGCGGCGACCACGGCGAGCTTACGCATAGGGGCTCGTTTAGGCGAAGGCGCCGGCCTTGGCGAGCCCTT
>JAHUZY010000407.1 GCA_019264505.1 Phenylobacterium sp.
TCTTCTCACGGCTGCCCTTCGTCGGCGGCCGTGACTCGGGCGAGCTGGAACGGGACAAGGGCACGACCCTGCGCCCCCCGGCGAGCGAATAGAACCTAAGGCGAACGGGCGGGCTTCCGCCCGAGGTGATTCCAGGCAATCTTGCACCCCATGCTGATCGGACTGTGGATCCGCGACGTGGTGCTGATCGAGGCGCTTGACCTGCCCATCGGGCCGGGGCTCACCGCCCTGACCGGGGAGACGGGGGCAGGCAAGTCGATCATCCTCGACGCCCTGGGCTTGGCCACCGGCGCGCGGGCCGAGGCGGCCCGCGTGCGCCAGGGCGCGACCCTGGCCCAGGCCACGGCCCTGTTCGCCCCAGCCCCCGACCATCCAGCCTGGGCGCTGCTGGACGAGAAGGGCCTGTCCTACGATCCCACCGAAGACCTCGTCCTGCGCCGCACCGTCAGCGCGGACGGTCGCAGCCGCGCCTTCGTCAACGATCAGGCCACCAGCGTCGGCGTGCTGCGCGAACTGGGCGCCCTGCTGATGGAGGTCCACGGCCAGCACGAGACCGTGGGTCTGCTGGACACCCGCACCCATCGCCCTCTGCTCGACGCCTTCGGCCAACTGGCCGCGCCCCTGGCCAAGGTCGGCGAGGCCTGGAAGGCCTGGCGTGGCGCCCTTGCCCGCCGCGACGAGCTGGCCGCCGCCGCCGCACAGGCCACCGCCGAGATGGAGGAACTCAGCCTGCGGCTCTCCGAGCTTGATCGCCTGGAGCCCCGGGAGGGGGAGGAGGCCGACCTCGCCGAAAGCCGCGCCATGCTGGGCGCCGCGGAGAAGGCGCTGTCCGACATCGCCTCGGCCCGTGAGGCGTTCGACGGGCTTGCGCCGAGGATGGCTCAGGCCGTGCGCGCCCTGGACCGCGCCCGAGAGCGCGCCGTCCATGCCGGCGCCGCTGAGACCGGCCCCACGGTGACGAGGCTGGCGGCCGCCACCAGCGCCATCGACCGCGCCCTGGTGGAGGCCCAGGAGGCTGAGGCCGCCATCGACGGCGCCGCCGAGGCTTTTGACTTCGATCCCGACCGGCTGGAAAAGACCGAGGAGCGGCTGTTCGAGCTGCGCGGCATGGCCCGCAAGCTCAATGTCAGCGTCGAGGAGCTGCCCATCCTGCGGGTCCGTTTCGCCGAGCGGCTGCGGGCCGCCGAGACCTCGGGCGAGGACCTGAAGGCCGCCGAGGCCGCCCTGGCCACGGCGAGGGCCGACTATCTGGCTGCGGCCGAGGACCTGAGCGCCAAACGCCGGGCGGCGGGCGAACGGCTGGCCCAGGCGGTGATATCTGAGCTTGGCCCCCTGAAGCTCGACAAGGCCCGCTTCCGCACCACGGTTGAAACCCTGCCGCCGGAGAAGGCTGGTCCGCAGGGCCAGGACCGCGTCGCCTTCGAAATTTCTACCAATCCCGGCGCGCCCTTTGGCGAACTGGGCCAGATCGCCTCTGGCGGCGAACTCGCCCGCCTGGCCCTGGCGCTGAAGGCCGCTATGGCCGGCAGGGCCGAGGGCGCCCAGCCGCTGATGATCTTCGATGAGGTGGACCAGGGCGTCGGCGGCGCTGTGGCCGATGCGGTGGGCCTGCGCCTGCGTCGGCTGGCGTCCGCCGCCCAGGTGCTGGTGGTGACTCACAGCCCGCAAGTGGCCGCCCGGGCCGACGCCCATTGGCGGATCTCCAAGGCCGGCGATGCGGAGACGGTGCGCACCGCCGTGGAGGTCCTGTCTCTTGCCGACCGGGAAGAGGAGATCGCCCGCATGCTGGCCGGCGCCCAGATCACCGATGCGGCCCGCGCCGCCGCGCGAGCCCTGATGGATGCCTGAGTTTCCTGCCTCCAAGCCGGCCGCGGACCTCACCGAGGCCGAGGCCGCCGAAGAACTGACCTGGCTGGCCGACACCATGGCGGCCCACGACATCGCCTATTATCAGGACGATGCGCCGAAGGTTTCCGACGCCGAGTACGACGCACTCAAGCGCCGCAACGCCGAGATCGAGGCGGTGTTTCCCGATCTGGTGCGCGAGAACTCCCCGAGCCTCAAGGTTGGCGCCGCGGCCTCGGCCCAGTTCTCGCCGGTCGAGCATGGCGTGCCCATGCTCAGCCTCGACAACGCCTTTTCCGACGAAGAGGCCGTCGAGTTCGAGGCCCGGGTGCGCCGCTTCCTGCGCCTGGACGACACCACAATCGCCTATACGGCCGAGCCCAAGATCGACGGCCTGTCAGCCTCGATCCGCTACGAGAACGGCCGTCTGATCCGCGGGGCGACCCGCGGCGATGGTCGGGTAGGGGAGGACGTCACCGCCAATCTTCGGACCTTGTCTGACATCCCAGAGCGGCTGGCCGGCTCGGGCTGGCCCGAGGTCATCGAGATCCGCGGCGAGGTCTATCTGGAGCATGAGGGCTTCAAGGCGCTGAACGCCGCGGCCGAGGCGGCCGGTCAGAAGACCTACGCCAATCCCCGCAACGCCGCGGCCGGCTCCCTGCGGCAGATCGATCCGAAGATCAGCGCCCAGCGCCCTTTGCGTTTCTTCGCGTATGCCTGGGGCCTGGTGAGCAGCCCCTTCGCCCCGACCCAGTGGGAGGCCCTGGAGGCGCTGAAGGCCTGGGGCTTCCAGACCAATCCGCAGTCGCGGCGGGTGGAGGGGGCGCAGGGTCTGCTGGACGCCTATCGTGACATGGAGGTGGCGCGACCCCGCCTGGGCTTCGACATCGACGGCGTGGTCTACAAGGTCGATCGCCTCGACTGGCAACAGCGCCTGGGTTTCGTCTCGCGATCGCCCCGCTGGGCCATCGCCCGGAAATTTCCGGCCGAGCAGGCCCGCACCCTTCTGAACGCCCTCGACCTGCAGGTCGGCCGCACCGGCGCGG
>JAHUZY010000420.1 GCA_019264505.1 Phenylobacterium sp.
GCCACGACCCTCGACCGCTTGGGGGGCCTGGTCCATTCCCAGCGGGTGCTGCTGGCCCTGACCCAGAAGGGCTCATCGCGGGAGGGCGGCTATGCCGCGGTCCAGCGCAACGCCATGAAGGTCTGGCGCGGCGAGGGCAATTTCCTGGACTTCCTGAAGGCCGATCCCGAGATCACCCTGGCCGATGAGGAGCTCGAGGCCCTGTTCGACCTCGGCTACCACTTCAAGCACGTAGACACCGTTTTCGCCCGCGTGTTCGGCGAGCAGGCCTAAGGCGCCCTCACCTCACGGCTGGGCTGAGCCGGGCGCCTCCGCCCTGTCCCCGGCCGGGGGTTCGACGTCCTTCGAGCGACCCAGCCAGTCTGCAAGTCGGAAGACGAAGGGATTGGCCAGGATCGAGATCAGGGCCCCGGCCAGGACCAGGTCGTGGGTCTCCCGGGCCATGATTCCCACTGAAACCCCGACGCCCGCCAGGATGAACGAGAACTCGCCGATCTGGGCGAGACTGGCGGCGATCATCAGGCTGGAGCGCTTCTCCACCCTGAAGAGGCTAGTGATGGCGAGCGCAGCGGCTGACTTGCCGACCACCACGATCAGGACGACGGCGAGCACCGCCAGGGGGCGATCGACGATCACGGCCGGGTCGAACAGCATGCCCACCGAGACGAAGAACAGCACCGCAAAGGCGTCCCGCAGGGGCAGTGACCGTTCGGCGGCATTGTGGCCCAGGGGCGAACTGCTCAGCACCACACCGGCGACAAAGGCCCCCAGGGCGAAGGAAGCGCCAAATACCGCGTAGGCCAGGTAGGCGATGCCAAGCGCGATGGCGAGCACCCCCAGGGTGAACAGCTCCCGCGACTTGGTGTGGGCGATCCGCACCAGCAGCCACGGCAGCACCCGCGCGCCGACGATCATCATGAAGGCGATGAAGATGGCGATCTGCAGCAGGGTTGAGCCGATCTGCAGGGCTATGCCGCCCGCGCCGGCGCCGGTCTGGCTGAGCGCCATCAGCGGAACCAGCACCAGGGCGATGACCATCACGAGGTCCTCGACGATCAGCCAGCCGACGGCGGTCTGACCCGCCTCGGTCTTGAGCGCTTTGCGCTCCTCGATGGCCCGCAGCAGGACGACGGTGGAGGCCACCGAGAGCGTCAGGCCAAAGAGCGCCGCCTCCCCGTTCGAAAAACCAAGAAGTCGGCCCACACCCCAGCCCAGAGCTGTCGCCACCGCGATCTGAACCAGGGCGCCCGGCACAGCCACGCGGCGCACCTTCAGCAGATCAGCGGGCGAGAAGTGCAGGCCAACCCCGAACATCAGCAGGATGACCCCGATCTCGGCCAGCTGGCTCGCCAGGGAGACGTCGGCCACCCAGCCGGGGGTGAACGGCCCCACCGCCACGCCCGCCAGCAGATAGCCGACCAGGGGTGACAGCTTCAGGCGATTGGCCAGCATGCCAAGCACGAAGGCCAGGACGAAGCCGGCCACCAGGGTGAGGATCAGGGAGTCGTCGTGGGGCATCGCATCTCCGAATGCGGCGCACGGTCGCCGGTCGGGCCACGCTGAGCCGAGCCTGTCGCCGTCCGCGATGTCAGCAGGTGCTTACCGGTAACCGATCTCAGCCCAGGCCGCCACATAGGCGAGCGCCCGAGCGCCGAGCCGCGGCGTGACAGCCCACGGCTCCGACAGGTCGCGACGATCGCGCCCTTTTGGAGCGCAATCGTCTTCGGATTCTGAAGTGTTTGCGAGAGCGGCCCTCGCCGCTCAGCCCAGCCTACTGGCCGCCGCGAACCTGTTCGCGGGCCTGGGCCATGAACTCGTCCATCTTCATACGGACTTCGCCCTCGGAAACCTGGACGCCTGAGCCCTTGAGGTCTTCGAAGACCTTGCGCAGCACGTCTTCTTCGCCGGGCTGCTCCAGATCAGAGCGGACCACCGCCTGGGCGTAGGTCGCCACACGGTCTTCAGCCAGGCCCATCAGGCCAGCCGCCCACTCGCCAAGCATGCGGTTACGCCGCGCGCTGGCCTTGAATTCCTGTTCCTGATCGAGCGCGAACTTCCTTTCGAAGCCCTTTTCACGATCGTCAAACGTGGTCATGCGTTCCCCGATAAGCGGCACATCGCAGGCTGCATACCTCCGGCCGGCCCGCCCCGCAATCGAAACAGACGAGTTGCCTGACGTTCGCAATCGGCCAGACGGCGGCGTACAAAAGGACGCGCGCGCAAGGTTTGCGCCGGCCGCGCCCATCCGCTAATTTCCCCGCGCCTCATGTCGAACGAGAGGCCGAGTCGGAACCGCGCGTGGAGACCGCTGCGCGCGTTTTTTCATTTCCGATGGCGGCAAGCCCTCGTTCTGGGAGAAGGCGTTGCAGATGACCCGCCGCAAAAAGATCTACGAGGGCAAGGCCAAGATCCTCTACGAGGGTCCCGAGCCCGGCACCCTGATCCAGTATTTCAAGGACGACACCACCGCCTTCGACGCGACCAAGAAGGCCGTGCTGGAAGGCAAGGGCGTCATCAACAACCGCATCAGCGAGTTCGTGATGACCCGGCTGAACTCCATCGGGGTGCAAAACCATTTCATCAAGCGGCTGAACCTGCGCGAGCAGCTGATCCGCGAGGTGGAGATCATTCCGCTGGAGGTGGTGTGCCGCAATATCGCCGCCGGCTCGCTCTCCACGCGCCTTGGTTTGCCCGAGGGCCAGGCCCTGCCCCGTTCGATCATCGAGTTCTTCCTGAAGGACGACAAGCTCCACGACCCCATGGTCACCGAGGAGCACATCACCGCCTTCAACTGGGCCTCGACCCAGGAGATCGACGACATCATGGCGCTGACCCTGCGGGTCAACGACTACCTCACCGGCATGTTCGGCGCGGTCGGCATCACGCTGGTGGACTTCAAGATCGAGTTCGGTCGCGTGTGGGAGAACGATTTCGGTCGCGTCATCCTGGCCGACGAGATCAGCCCCGACTCCTGCCGCCTGTGGGATTCGACGACCAATGAGAAGCTCGACAAGGATCGCTTCCGCCGCGACCTGGGCGATGTGATCGAGAGCTATACCGAGGTGGCGCGCCGCCTGGGCATCATGAAAGAGATGCCCACCGTGATCCAAGGAGGACTGCACTAGTGAAGGCCAAGGTCCACGTCTTCCTCAAGCCGGGCGTCCTGGACGTCCAGGGTAAGGCCGTCGAGCAGGCGCTGCATGGCCTGGGCTGGTCGGGCGTCGAGGGCGTCCGCGTCGGCAAGACCATCGAATTCGATCTGGCGTCCGCCGACCGCGCGGCCGCCGAGGCCGAGGTCAAGGCCATGTGCGATAAGCTGCTGGCCAATACGGTGATCGAAAGCTACCTGGTCGAACTGGCGTGAGGCGCTGGGGCGCCCTGGCGCCTGGCCTGCTGGCCCTGGGGCTTGCGGCCTGCGCGCCATCTGCGCCTGAGCCGGAAGCCGCCTTCGATCTGGACTGCGCTCAGGGCTTCGAGGCCATCCGCGCCCAGATCCTCGCCCGTCCAGGCGTGGTTCCAGCCCCCGATTCGCCAGGAGAGCCCTACGAGATCTTCAATGAAGAGACCGGCCGGGCATCCTACATATTCACCAAGCCCGAGGCTCCGGCTCATCCGGCGGTCTTTATCCAGACTGCAACCCGGCGGGACGGGGCCAGGGTGATGGAACATGAGGGCTGCGCCCTGGGCGATCCCGCCGCCTATGACCAGCTTCTCGCCTACTGGGAGTCGCTCGCCGCGGCGCGGTGACGACCAGCCTCCCCGGCTCCGGCCGGTTCAATTTTGGAACGACCAGGTTCGAACGCGACATGAAAGCCGCCGTCATCGTCTTCCCCGGCTCCAACTGCGACCGCGACTGCAAGGTCGCCGTGGAGCGCTCCACCGGCGCCCAGGTCGAGATGGTCTGGCATGGCGACACCGCCCTGCCGCAGGGCCTGGATCTGATCGTGCTGCCGGGCGGCTTCTCCTACGGGGACTATCTGCGCTGCGGGGCCATGGCGGCCCTGTCGCCGGTCATGGCCGAGGTCAAGGCTGCGGCTGAGCGTGGCGTGGCCACCGTCGGTATCTGCAACGGCTTCCAGGTGCTCTGCGAAGCGGGCCTGCTGCCCGGCGCCCTGCTGCAGAACGAGCGGCTGAAATATGTCTGCAAGCCGGTCACCCTGGAGATCACCAACGCTCAGACCCGCTTCACCTCCGGCTATGGCGGCCGCCGCGAGGCGGTGATGACCGTGGGCAATGGCGAGGGCAATTATTTCGCCGATGAGGCCACCCTCGACAGGCTTGAGGGCGAAGGTCAGGTGGTGTTCCGCTACCGCGACAATCCCAACGGCTCAGCCCGGGACATCGCCGGCATCGTCAACGGGAAGGGCAATGTGCTCGGCATGATGCCCCATCCGGACCGGGCTTTTGAAGCCGAGCTTGGTTCGGCAGACGGCGCCGTCCTCTTCCAGAGCGCCCTGGCCAGCGCCTGACCTGAGCGGTCTTCAACGGCCGGTTACGGCGAACAGCGCAATAGATTGGTCTGATCGGCCAAGGCGGGCTATGCGCAGGGCCATGTCCGCCACCGAGTCCGCCCTGCCGCCCCCCAGTCCTCTGGCCGTCCCGGTCCTGATGGGGGTGGTGTTCCTGAGCCTGATCGGCTTTGGGGTGGTGATCCCGCTTCTGCCCTTCTACGCCGTGGTGTTCTCCGCCACCGCCTGGCAGGTGACCCTGATGTTCGCCGTCTTTGCCGCCGGCCAGTTCTTCGGCGAACTGATCTGGGGCCGACTGTCGGACCGGATTGGCCGCAAGCCGGTGATCCTTGGCACCATCCTGATGGCGGCGCTGGGCTATGTGGCCCTGGCCTTTGCGCCCAACATCTGGTTCGCGGTCGCCGCCCGCGCCGTGGCCGGCGTATTCAGCGGCAATATCTCGACCATCCAGGGCTACATCGTCGATGTGACGCCGCCAGAGAAGCTGGCCGGGCGGCTGGGTCTCATCGGTTCGGCCTTCGGCATCGGGTTCGTGGTGGGACCGCTGCTCGGCGGCCTCTTGGCGCGC
>JAHUZY010000224.1 GCA_019264505.1 Phenylobacterium sp.
CCAGGGCCTCGGCAAGGCCGAGTCCCTGGTTCTCGATCCCTGCCCGGCCGTCAGAAACGACCCAGACCCGAAGCGGCGTATCGTCGGAGGTGGTCACAGGCCCGTCCATCCCAGCGCCAGGGCGGCGCTGCGGTCATGGGAATGTCCGATCATTGCGGCGCCGGCGTGGCGCGCTCAGATCCAGTCGACCTTGAGAACCTCGTAGGAGCGCACGCCGCCTGGGGTGTTCACCTCGACCACGTCGCCGATCTCCTTGCCGATGATGGCGCGGGCGATCGGGGAGGAGATCGAGATGCGGCCAGCCTTCACGTCGGCCTCATGCTCGCCGACGATCTGGTAGCGGGACTCTTCCTCGGTGTCCTCGTCCACCAGGGAGACCGTGGCGCCGAACTTCACCTGCTTGCCGGACAGCTTCGAGACGTCGATCACCTGCGCGCGGGCAAGCTTGTCCTCGATCTCGGCGATCTGGCCTTCGATCCAGCCCTGCCGCTCCTTGGCGGCATGGTACTCAGCATTCTCCGACAGGTCGCCGTGCTCACGGGCCTCGGAGATCGCAGCGATCACGGACGGCCTTTCGACCGTCTTCAAACGCTTCAGTTCTTCGTCGAGAGCCTGATAGCCCCCGGCGGTCATCGGGACTTTTTCCATGGCGGATGAGGACTCGGGTAGTGCGCCTAAGGGAATTCTCCGGCCGCGGGCGCCAACGTCCGGGGGGGAGACGATATGAGTGTGCGCTGCGAAACGCAAGGGTCGGCGACGGGTTCACCGTTCCGCGCGGCCCGGCCGGCCGGATCGGTCAGGCGCTCTCGCTGACGACGCAGCCGCGCAGTTCGGCCTCGTCGGGCGCCTCATAGGCCTTTTCGGTGAAGTGGAACATCTCCGGCGTCACCAGCAGGCGGAAGCCCTCGCCGCTCACCTCCTGGCGTCCCAGCACCCGCTCGCGGCGGACCTCGGCCGGGGCGGTGACGAAGTGGAACTGGATCGGGATCTCCACCGCCTCGGCGATCTGGGCCACCCGCTGGCGGTCGCTGCGCCGCATGAGGCCAAGATCCATGACCACCGAGGTTCCCGCCGCCAGCCCCCCGGCGGCGGTGGACCCGATCTGCGCCTCGCAGCGGTCGACCCGGTCCATCATCCACTGGAACTCCAGGGGCTCAGGCATGTCGGGACCAAACAGGCGGCCCATCCAGTCGTCGATGGCGAAGGCCACCGCCGGCAGGCGCCGGGCCAGGTCCCGAGCATAGGTGGACTTGCCGGCGCCCTGGGGCCCGAAGATCACATGCAGCGTGGCGGTCATGGCCCGGGCTTTAACGGACCGAGAGGCCGCCGTCGATCACCAGTTCGGCGCCGGTGACGTAGCGGCTCTCGCTGCTGGCCAGCCAGAGGACGCCGTCGGCGATGTCGGCGGGGTCGCCCTTGAAGCCCAGCGGCGTGGCGACGCTGGCCATGGCGTCGAGGCTAGCGGCCCGTTGCGGCCCGGCGTTGGAGCCTGGCCCGCCCGTGCCGATGATGGTGTCCCAGATGGGGGTCTCGATGATGCCCGGATGGACGGAGTTCACCCGCACCTTGTCGCCGGCGGCGGCGCATTCCAGGGCCACGGCCTTGGTGAACAGGCGCACCGCGCCCTTGCTGGCGCAGTAGCCAGCCAATGAGGCGGCGCCCTTCAGCCCGGCGACGGAGGACATGTTGATGATGCTGCCGCCTTCGCCGCTCTGGCGCATCAGGGGCAGGGCGTGCTTCACGCCCAGGAAGACGCCTTCCACATTGACCGCCATCTGCTTGCGGAAGTCGGCCAGGCTCATGTCGAGCACCGAGCCGCCGAGCCCGATGCCGGCGTTGTTGACCAGGATGTCCAGGCGGCCATGCGCCTCGCGCACCGAGGCGATGACCTGGACCCATTCGCCCTCGTCAGTGACGTCCTGATGGGAATAGCTGGCCTGACCGCCGCGCTGGACGATGTCGGCGGCCGCAGCCGTCCCAGTCGCGTCCGTGAGGTCAGTCAGGACCACCCTGGCGCCTTCAGCCGCCAGTCGCTCGGCGCAGGCGCGCCCGATACCGCTGGCCGCCCCGGTCACCAGGGCCACCTTGCCGTCCACCCGTCCCGCCATGATCTGTCTCCGTCCCTGTGCGTCTGGTTGCGCTTTAGAAACGGGGTTAGCCCAGGGGGAGGGGCGTGGGAAGCCTCACCGCGCGGCGCTCAAACGGCTGCGCGCCAGCTGGAGCCCCATCCTCGCAGGGCAGGGCTCCGCTGGAGGTGCCCGTCAGGTCAGCGCATATAGGTCGGGCTGCCGCCGGCCGTGAGCAGGCCAAACAGCATGGCCCCCCCGAGCAGGACGATGAGCGCGACGACCATCAGGTCGGTGGCCCCTTCGAACCTTTGCAGCAGATGCCGGCGCCTCGGGGGATGGGCGGTTTCGTGGCCTTCATCCAGATGCATGGCGAGCTCCCTAAACAGTCTTCTGGTTGCGGGCCTTGGCTTGAACGCCAGGGCTCGATGCCGGACTGCGACAGACGTCACGGGAGACGCTGCATTGCGGGCGACCGCGTAGTCTGAACTGGGCCGCCCGTAAGCGCCCGTGCCTGTCTAAGCCAGGCGACAGACAAAAGCCTGCGCCTGACTCGGGCTTGCGTCAACGCTAACCGAACACTGTTTTTGCCAAATGGGGCAAAAAGAGGTGATTTCTGACGAAAATGTCAAAATCACCTCTTGTCCTAGCCGTGGGCGTAGCTCTGCAGGGGGCGGACATCCAGGGTGTCGGTGGCGGTGGCGACGATGGCCTGGGCGGCGGCCAGAGCGCCGGCCGCGGTGGTGAAGTAGGGGGTCTTCATCATCAGAGCCGTGCGACGGATCTCGAAGGAGTCCGACAGGGACTGCTTGCCCTCGGTGGTGTTGAACACGAGCTTCACCTCGCCGTTCTTCATGGCGTCGACGATGTGCGGCCGTCCCTCCAGGACCTTCTTGACCAACTGGACCTTCAGTCCCTGGGCGGCCAGGTAGTCACAGGTGCCGCTGGTGGCCAGGATGGTGAAGCCCTGCTCGATCAGCAGGCGGACCGGGGTGAGGATCCAGGGCTTGTCGCTGTCCTTGACCGAGACGAAGACCGCGCCGGACTTGGGCAGGACCACGCCGCCGCCCAGCTGGCTCTTGGCGAAGGCCCGGGCGAAGGCGGCCGAGGAGTCCGGCTCGCCCTCCCGGCGCCAGTCCAGGCCCATGACCTCGCCGGTGGAGCGCATCTCTGGGCCCAGCACCGTATCGACGCCGGCAAACCGGGCGAAGGGGAAGACGGCTTCCTTGACGGCCACATGGTCATAGGGCGCGTCCACGAGGTTGAACTCGGCGAGCTTTCGCCCGGCCATGACCTTGGCGGCGATGGCGGCCAGGGGGCGGCCGATGGTCTTGGCGACGAAGGGCACCGTGCGGCTGGCCCGGGGATTGACCTCCAGCACAAAAATGCGCGGGGCCTCGCTGTGCGGCTCTTCGATGGCGAACTGGACGTTCATCAGGCCGCGCACCTGCAGGGCGTGGGCCATGGCCTCGGTCTGACGCTTCAGCTCGGCGATGGTCTCGGGCTTCAGAGAGAAGGGGGGCATGGAGCAGGCGCTGTCGCCGGAATGGACCCCGGCCTCTTCGATATGCTCCATCACGCCGGCCACGAAGACGGCCTCGCCGTCGCACAGGGCGTCCACATCCACCTCGGTGGCGCGGGACAGGTACTGGTCCAGCAGGACCGGGCTGTCGCCGGAGACCTGCACGGCGTCGCGGACGTAGCGGGCCAGTTGCTCGTCGTCGCGGATGATCTCCATGGCCCGGCCGCCCAGCACGTAGGAGGGGCGGATGACCACCGGATAGCCGACCTGATGGGCGGCCGTGAAGGCCTCCTCGTCGGAGCGGGCGATGGCGTTGATCGGCTGGGCGATCTTCAGGCGGTGCAGCAGCTGCTGGAAGCGCTCGCGGTCCTCGGCCAGGTCGATGGCGTCGGGGCTGGTGCCCAGGATCGGGATGCCGGCGTCTTCCAGGGGCTTGGCGAGCTTGAGCGGCGTCTGGCCGCCGAACTGGACGATGACGCCCAGCAGGGTCCCACGGGTGCGCTCGACCTCGATCAGCTCCAGCACGTCCTCGGCGGTGAGGGGTTCGAAGTACAGCCGGTCGGAGGTGTCGTAGTCGGTCGACACGGTCTCGGGGTTGCAGTTGACCATGATCGACTCCACGCCGATGTCGGCCAGCGCAAAGGCGGCGTGGCAGCAGCAGTAGTCGAACTCGATCCCCTGGCCGATCCGGTTGGGGCCGCCGCCGAGGATGATCGCCTTCTTGGCGTCGGTGGGCTCGCTCTCGCACTCGGGGATCTGGCCGAGCGCGCCGGTCTCGTAGGTGGAATACATGTAGGGCGTCTCGGCGCGGAACTCGCCGGCGCAGGTGTCGATTCGCTTGAACACCGGACGCACGCCCAGGCCCCGGCGCTGCTCGCGCACCTCGGCCTCGGTGGTGTGGGTCAGGGCCGCCAGGCGGGCGTCGGAGAAGCCCTGGGCCTTGAGGGTCCGGAAGGCCTCGGCGCTGCCCGGCAGGCCGTCGCGGGCGACGCGGGCCTCCTCGGCCACCAGATGCTGGATCTGGCGCAGGAACCACGGCTCGTAGGAACAGGCGGCGTTCACCTCTTCCACGGTCAGGCCATGGCGGAAGGCCTGGGCGATGACCAGCAGGCGGTCAGGGGTCGGCTGGCCGAGGGCGCGGATGATGGCGGCATGACCCATCTCCGGATCAGAGGCGTTTTCGATGGCGATCTCGTTGAGACCGGTCAGGCCCGTCTCCAGGCCGCGCAGGGCCTTTTGCAGACTTTCGGCGAAGGTCCGGCCGATGGCCATGACCTCGCCCACCGACTTCATCGAGGTCGACAGCGTCGCCTCGGCGCCCGGATACTTCTCGAAGGCGAAGCGGGGGATCTTGGTGACCACATAGTCGATGGACGGCTCGAAGGAGGCCGGCGTGGCCCCCGTGATGTCGTTCATCAGCTCATCGAGGGTGTAGCCGACCGCCAGGCGCGCGGCGACCTTGGCGATGGGGAAGCCGGTGGCCTTGGACGCCAGCGCCGAGGAGCGCGACACCCGGGGGTTCATCTCGATGACCACCATGCGACCGTCGGCCGGATTCACGGCGAACTGCACGTTGGAGCCGCCGGTCTCCACGCCGATCTCCCGCAGCACGGCGATCGAGGCCGCGCGCATCCGCTGATATTCCTTGTCGGTCAGCGTCAGGGCCGGGGCGACGGTGATGGAGTCGCCGGTGTGGACGCCCATCGGGTCGATGTTCTCGATGGAGCAGACGATGATGCAGTTGTCCGCCTTGTCGCGGACGACCTCCATCTCATACTCCTTCCAGCCGAGCACGCTCTCTTCGATGAGCACCTCGGTGGTGGGCGACAGGTCGAGGCCGCGTTCGACGATCTCGCGGAACTCCTCGACATTGTAGGCGATGCCGCCGCCGGTGCCGGCCAGGGTGAAGGAGGGCCGGATGATGGCGGGCAGGCCCACGAACTCCAGACCTTCCAGGGCCTCGTCCATGGTGTGGGCGGCCTTGGACTTGGGGCTTTCCAGCCCGATGGCGTCCATGGCGTCGCGGAATTTCTGGCGGTCTTCGGCCTTGTCGATGACCTCGGCCCGGGCCCCGATCATCTCCACATTGTAGCGCGCCAGGGCGCCGGAGGCTTCGAGGGCGAGGGCAGTGTTCAGGGCCGTCTGGCCGCCCATGGTGGGCAGCAGCGCGTCGGGGCGTTCCTTGGCGATGATCTTCTCGACCATCTCCGGGGTGATCGGCTCGATATAGGTCGCATCGGCCACGTCCGGGTCGGTCATGATCGTGGCCGGGTTCGAATTGACCAGGATGATCCGGTAGCCTTCGGCCCGCAGGGCCTTGCAGGCCTGGACGCCGGAATAGTCGAACTCACAGGCCTGGCCGATGACGATCGGGCCGGCGCCGATGATGAGGATCGAAGAGATGTCGGAGCGTTTGGGCATGTTTTTTCCGCGCGCAAGGACGGCCGCGCACATCAGCGCGCCCGACACCGGTCAGAATGCAGGTTAAGTCGCCCGTTTAGAGAGGGAGTCGGGAC
>JAHUZY010000232.1 GCA_019264505.1 Phenylobacterium sp.
CCGTGCCTCGCCGCGGCCGACCGGTGACCGAGATTCTCACCGACGGCGCAGGACGCCCGTCGGCCCGCACCCTGGGCGCCCGACTCGTCCGTCGACTTGAGGCCGAGGCCATGGCCGCCCCGGGGGGGCGCCTTGCGGCGACCTGTGCGCCGGCGGTGGCCGAGGCGGCCAAGCCGGCCCTTAGCCTGCTGGCGGCGCGCATCGGCGCCCGGTTCGAGGTAAAGGCCGATCCGACCCTGGCCTGGGAGCAGATCGAGGTTCACGCCCGATGAGCCCGGCTGCGACCTCCAAGGCCAAGTGCCCCATCTGCCGCAAGCCGGTGAGCGCGGACTACCGGCCCTTCTGCTCCAAGCGCTGCGCCGATGTGGATCTGCAGCGCTGGTTCACCGGCGCCTATGCCGTTCCCGCCGTCGAGCAGGAAGAGGTTTCCGATGGCGAGGACGAGCTCTGAACTAATCGCTCGTCGCCGCGCTGGACTTCCCCGAACGGCTCTTTTATAGACGCGGCTCCCGCGCGGCGGGCCCAGTGCCTGGGTAGCTCAGTTGGTAGAGCAGCGGATTGAAAATCCGCGTGTCGGTGGTTCGAATCCGCCCCCAGGCACCATTCTCCTCACATCACCATTCCCCATGCTGGGCTTGGCGTCATTCCGTCCCCCGGACGCCGTGGCGGCGTCTCTGCAGGCCATGGTCTGGGCTCTGAGGCCCATCAAGGGGGAGGTCGGCCATAGCCGCAGGCTAAGTCAGACCCGGCGGCGTCCCGGGGCGCCGCGGCAATCATGTGACAGGGCGCCTGCGAACAGCCTCCGGATGAGGCTGTCGGCTTGACTTCGACCGGGCCGGCGCTCATTTGCCGCGGCGGACCGGCGCTGTGCGCAAAAGCTGAGCGTCCGCAGGCCGATTCTCGCCAGATTTCCGCCATCTTGAGCGACCGGCGTTCGAAGTCGGATGTTGCATTGCAGCAATATCATTCCCCGGTGCGGCGAGTTTCCCCAATTATTGCATAGAATTCATATTGTGCGCCGCAACGATACCCCGATTTCTGATTATCTTATCGGTGGTTAGCTGGCGTCGGCGGCACTTGACGCTCCGTTTGGGGGTTGCCAAAGGTCCCTCGCCGCACGTCTAACTTTGCGGTGAGGGTCCGCAGTCCGCTCCTGGATTGCGGTCTCGCCTTGCCCAATCGCAACATCCCGCTTCACACAAATGTGGAAGTTGGAAGTTACGGGTCGGGAGCAGCGATAGCGGTTTCGGCTTCGGACGCGGCGAAAGCGGGGTTCGGAGCCAGACTTATTCAACTAGGGTAGGAGACGCTCTCGCGCGACGACCCTCGGTCCAAACGTGCTAGACCATTAGGAACTGGCGACAGATGCTCGACAAAAAACGGAACACCCCCCTCATCGCTCTCATCGGCGCGGCTGCGTTGATGATGGGCGCCCCGGCGTTCGCGCAGGACGCCGCTCCAGCGGATCCGGCCGCCGCCGAGGCCCCGGCCGATCCGGCCGCCGCCGCTCCCGCCGCTCCCGCCGAGTCCGCGCCTGCGGCCCCCGCGGAAGAAGTGTCCACCGACGTGGGTGGTCATGGCGAACTGACCATCATGACGATGTTCCTGGACGCTCAGCCGGTCGGTAAGGCCGTTCTGATCGGTCTGGCCCTGGCGTCCATCTTCTCCTGGACCCTGCTGCTCACCAAGCTCTTCGAGTTCGGTGGCCTGGAACGTCAAACCAACCGCTTCCTGGAAGCCTTCCGGGGCGCCAAGAACACCAGCGACATCGGCCGCATCGCCATGTCGGATGAGTTCGAAGGCAACCCGCTGGCCGACATGGCCGCGGCCGCCGTGCAAGAGATTGAAGTCTCGCGTCAAGCGGGCCTGAACATCACCGGCGAACACCGCGAAACCACCATCAGCCGCGCTGTTGCGGCCGTGGCCGGCGTCCAGGCCTCTCTGGCCAAGCGCCTGTCGGGCGGCATGCAGTTCCTGGCCTCGGTCGGTTCCAACGGTCCGTTCATCGGCCTGTTCGGCACCGTGTACGGGATCATGTACTCGTTCATCGGCATCGCGAACACCAACACGACCAACCTGGCCGTCGTGGCGCCCGGTATCGCCGAAGCCCTGCTGGCCACCGGCATGGGTCTCTTCGCCGCTATCCCGTCGGTTATCTTCTACAACTACTTCCAGACGCGCATCTCCGCTTACGGCGCGCGCTCGGAAGGGTTTGTCGCTGAACTTCTGAACGCGATCTCCCGGCAGCTCGACAAGGGGGCCTAAACCCAATGGCCGCTAAACTCTCAGGGTCTGGGGGTGGCAGGTACGAAACGGAGCAGAACAGCGAAATCAATGTGACGCCCTTCGTGGACGTCATGCTGGTTCTCCTGATCATCTTCATGGTGGCGGCGCCGCTGGCCAGTGTGACGGTCCAGGTAGCTCTTCCGCCAGCCGTCGCCGAGCCATCCGCAAACCCGCCCAAACCGGTCTACATTTCGATCCAGTCAAACGGGTCCATCTATGTCGGGGACTTTCAGACCGACCTGGCGGGCCTGGGCGACGACCTCCGGTCGAACATTGGGCAGCGGAACCCAGAACGTGAGCGGATCTTCATCCGCGCCGACAGAGACACCATGTACGGTGACTTCATGGGCGTGATGAACATGCTTCAGGACAATGGGTTCTACAGCGTGGCGCTCATCGGCGAAGAAGACAATTGAGGAGGGTGAGGCATGTCTGAAACCAGTGACACGACTCACATTCATCACAGTCCGTTCGACGCGCCGAAGCCGAAGCGCAATAATGGCGTAATCGTCGCCATTATTGTCTCGATCGTGGTTCACGTCGCGCTTGGTCTCTATCTCTACAAGACCAAGTTCGAACCCACCTATCGGGAGTATTCGGAGGACATTACGGAGGTGTCGATTATCAAGCCGGCTCCTCCGCCGCCGCCTCCGCCGCCTCCGCCGCCGCCGTCCAACACGCCGCCGCCGCCGCCGCCGAAGCTTCAGCCTCGGCCGCCGGTGACCCCGCC
>JAHUZY010000264.1 GCA_019264505.1 Phenylobacterium sp.
GCATGGCCCCGTGATCCATCCCCGGCATGCTGGAATGGTCCATTCCAGCCATGCCCGTAGCGCCCATGCCGGCGTGCGCCGACATGTCCATGCCCATGTCCTTCATGGTCAGGATGGGCCGCTCACGTAGCGGCGGCACGGCCGCGCTCATGCCGGCACGGGGCGCCAGTGTCGCCCGTCCCATGCCAGAGCGGTCGATCGCCTCCGAAACGATCGTGTAGGCGCGATCCTCCGTCGGCTGGACGATCACGTCGTAGGTCTCCGCGTTGCCGATCTGGAACTCGTCCACCTCGACAGGGCGGACGTTCTGGCCGTCGGCGGCGACGACCGTGAGCTTCAGGCCGGGAATGCGGACGTTGAAGACCATCTGCGCGGCGCTGTTGATGAAGCGCAGGCGCACCCGCTCGCCGGGTTTGAAGAGCCCGGTCCAGTTGTCCTTGGGGCCGTGGCCGTTGACGAGGAAGGTCATCACCGCGCCGGTGACGTCCGAGATATCGGTCGGATCCATGAGCATCTTGGCCCATTCGATCCGTTCGCCGAGGGTTTGGTCCTTGCCGGCAAGCAGGCCGGCGATCGTCTGGCGCTGATAATTGAAGACCCCGCCCTGCTGCTTCAGCCGCTTGAAAATCAGGTGCGGGTGCATCTCGCTATGGTCGGCTAGCACCAAGACGTGCTCGCGGTCGTAAGCGACGGGATCGGGCTTCGCCGGCTCGATGACGATGGGGGCGTAGTGGCCCTCCGCCTCCTGCAGACCCGAGTGGCTATGGTACCAGTAGGTGCCTGACTGAATGATCGGGAACTCGTAGACGAAGGTCTCGCCGGGGCGGATGCCGGGAAAGCTGACCCCCGGAACGCCGTCCATCTCGAAAGGCACCAGCAGCCCATGCCAGTGGATCGAGGTGTCCTCATCGAGGGTGTTCGTCACCGCGATCCGGACCCGCTGACCTTCTTTCAGACGAATGAGCGGACCGGGCACGGTCCCATTGATCGTCACCGCGTGGCGGCGCTTGCCGTCGATCATGATCGGTGTGTGGCCGATCGTCAGCTTGATGTCCTCGCCCGAAAGGGTCGGCAGGGTCGAGACTAGGCCCGGGGTCGCGCTCTGCGCCCAGGCGGGCAGCAGCGAACTGATCGCCGCCCCGCCCCCGAGGATGGCCGCACCTTTGATCAGGGCGCGGCGGTCAAGGTCAGGTCGTGGCCTGGACATTCGAAATCCTACGATCGGAACAACAGACGAGGTGATGGGGCTTCCCCCCGCGGGAAGGTCAAGCGCCCCGCCCACACAAACTCTACGCAGCTCGGGGCGCTTGCCCCTGAACTTCTGAGGATTAAATCGCCGATCGGTCGATAAGCTCCGCAAGCTGCTGGCGGGCCCGGTAGACGCGCGTCTCTACGGTCTTGACGGTCACCCCCAGGAGCGCGGCGGCTTCCTGCTGCGTGAGCTCGTCGAAATAGGTCAGTAGCAGCGGCTCTTTGAGCTTGATCGGTAGGCGGTCGACGGCTTTCTGGACGATGGCCCGGCGCTGCGCCGCAACGACCGACTCCTCCCCGTCGGGCGCCGGATCCGCTTGCGCCTGCGCCTCGGTTGATTGGTCGTCCTTCTCTCCCAGGATGAACCGACGAACCGCGAGACGGCGGGCGCGATCGCGGCACTTGTTAAGGGCTATGGCGCGCAGCCAGACTGGGAACGCCCGCAGATCGTCGAAACGCGCGAGCGCCTTCCACGCCGCGACGAGGGTCTCCTGCACGACATCGACAGCCGCGTCGGCGTCGCCGACGTAGGGGCGCACGAAGCCATACAGCGACGGCTTGTGCCGACGCATGAGCGTGGTGAACGCCCGAACCTCCCCGCCCCGCGCGCGCCGGACGAGATCGGCGTCCGTCTCTTCCTGAAGCGTCACGGCGCCTGTTCAGTGAGGGCCTCAGCGACACGCTTGTCGAACTGCGCGGCCTGGTCCGGCGTCAACACGGTGCGCATCGCCAGGACGTGCAGGATGGTTTCGTTCTGAAGGGCCCCCATGGCGTCGTGGAACCGTTCGACCGCGGCCTTCACCTCCGGCGAATACTCGTGACGCACCTGAATGGCCCGGGCGAGCTCGGCGTTGGCGGCGCGCAGTTCGGCCTCCCGCGCCCGGCGACGCACTGCGAAATCCTGCTCAAGCACGTCGAGCCGCTTCCGCTGCTCGGGGGCGAGCTTCAGCTCTTCGTGGACGAACTCATGCAGCGAAGGCTGGTGGCGCTGGTCATAGATGTAGCGCGCGCCAATCGCGGTTCCCCCGACGGCCGCGATGACCGTCAGGAGCAGCGTGAGGATCAGCCCACGGCTGAAGAAACTCATCCGTGGTGATCCAAGAGGGTGGACGGGGCGAGCTCCGCCTTCGTGGAGAAAGCGGACACCTCCTGGGATTGCGCGGCCACGGCGACCGCAGTCGCGCCGCCGCTCGCCACGCCCAATCCCAGCGCGCCGACGACGGCCGCGGCCCGTACGGCCAGTAGCGTTGGGGCGGCCGCCCGGGCCTGGCGCACGCGCTCGATGCCCTGCCAGACCCTCGCCTCCAGGCTCTGGTAGCCGGCGGGTAGCGGCTCCGATCGAAGCGCTCTCAGTTCGTCATCAAGTCTGTCGTCCATCGCAACACCCCGATCATCCGTCATGACTCTATACGCAGGATCTGGTGGGCTCCCCTCAACTGAGGGCCGGCGGCGCCGTCCCGCGTATGTCCTATAGAGGTCGGGAGCTGGGGGGCTGCAATGGTTCGTCGCGAAAGCGAAGCGCGCGAGGCTGGAGGCGTGTTTCCAGCCGATCTCCCGGCTCTTACCAGCGTACGCTTCTTGTTGGCCTTGGGGGTGGTGCTCTTCCACTATCAGCTGCAGTGGCCTTGGGACGCCATGTCGTCGACCGGGTTCTTCGACCGGGCGCGGCTCGGGGTCGACGCCTTCTTCATCCTCTCCGGCTTTGTCCTGACCCACGCCTATCGCGATGCGATCGCCGGAAACCGGATGAATTATGGCAGGTTCCTGATCGCCCGCTTCGCCCGAATCTACCCGGCGCACCTGGCTGTGCTCGCCTTCGTGCTGGTCATGGTCACCACGGCGAGCCTGGTGGGCGCTGAGTTCGACCGCAATCTCTACAATCCCGCCGGCCTCGTCACGACACTGCTCCTCGTCCACGCCTGGCTTCCCGAGGTGGTGAAAGCCGAATGGAACGGTCCGTCCTGGTCGCTGTCCGCCGAGTGGTTCGCCTATCTCGCCTTCCCGGTATTTGCGTGGATCGGTCTGAAGCTTCGGCGCCGGCCGATGCTGCTCTTAGCGCTGACCGCCCTGCTCTTCCTGGCGCTGGACCAAGTCTACCAAGCCCTGTTCGACGACATTGTAGTGCACGCTGAAGCGAGCATGGGCATACTGCGCATCATCCCCGAATTCCTCTACGGCGTGGCCCTCTACCGCTTAGGAGAACGCCTGCTGCTTGGTCGCCGGGCCGCCGTCCTGTTCGCCGGGGCGGCGGCGATTCTTCTCGTCGCGCTGATGCACCTGAAGGCCGACGACCGATGGATCGTCGCTGCAGCGGGCCCGCTCGTACTGGCTCTGGCTATGCTCTCGAAGGTACAGGCCGAGGGTGTCCTCAAGGCGCGCTGGCCCCGCCTCGGGGGCGAAGCCTCCTACGCGCTCTATCTCGTCCACATGCCCATCCTGATCGCCTGGAAGGGCGTCTGGTCGGCCGCCCAGGGGCGCGACAGCGGCTATGTACTCGGCTGGTGGGAGGTAGCCGCGCTCTTGGCGCTGTCGCTTCTGGCGGCCATCGCCCTTCACCTCCTGTTCGAGGGTCCGGCCCGTGCTTGGATTCGTCGCCGGGCGGATCGCCTTTGGCCCGCCCCTGAGACTCGGGCCCAGATGCGACCAGGCTCCCAGCCGCCTGACATCTAGGTCAGGGTCCAAGGGCGAGCGATCTGATCGGCCTGGGCGGGCGCAAGGAGCCCGCGGCTGATCTGCTTAGGGCTTCGGCGCGCGTCCGCCGTGCTTGTCGAGCCAGGCCTGCAGTTCGGCGATCTCTTTGCGCTGCATCTCCGCCGACTTCTGCGCCATCTGCTTGGCCTCCGCGTCGTCGCCATGCTTCAGCACCGCCTCGGACATCGCGATCGCCCCCCTATGGTGCTCGATCATCTTGAGCGCCCAGGCCCGATCGGCATCGGCGTCGTTGGCAGCCATCATCTTCTGATGCATGTCCTGCATGCCCTTCATGTAGTCTTGCTGGGCCATCTGGCCGTGCTGCATGCTGGTGGGGCCCTGCTGAGCGAGGGCCGGTGCGGCGAGCAGCGCGGCCGCAGCCGCAACGATGGCGATCATTTTCATCTGGGAGCCTTTTGCGATCAGTGAAACGTCTGGAGGGCGGCCTGACAGGCCTGTTCGCAGCGCCGGCACGATTCGGCGCAGATGCGGCAGTGCTCATGCATGCTGGCGTGACGCTCGCATTCCTCTGCGCAGAGCCGGCAGGCCTCCTCGCATGCCCTCAGCACACTCTGGATGATCGGTTCGTTTGAGCCGGTGCGGCGTGATGCGATGTGGCCAGCGGCCGTGCAAATGTCGGCGCAGTCGAGGTTCAGGCGAATGCATTGGGTCAGCTGCGCGACCATCTCCTCGCCCAGGCAGGCATCGGCGCACGACGTGCAGCTCTGAGCGCAGTCGAAGCATTCCTCGATGCAGCGGATCAGGCTGTCGTTTGTGTTTCCGCGCACCTGGGGGTGCGTACTTATTATTTCATGGGCGTGCATGGCCGTCATCCATATGCAGGTGGATGGCCGCTGAACCCTCATTCTGGAGTTCCGTTCCGCCGCACGGGCCGAGGAGCGAATCTTTTGTCCGTAGAACTGAAAAACCGAGGGAGCAGCCTTCCGCGTGCGTATTGCCGCTCGTCTTTCCGGGCTCAAGCGGGTGGGGGTGAACTCATCATGGGAGCGCAGTGACGCTCACGCGAAGCCTCACAGCTAGCTTGCCGGAGATGGGAAACGTACGGGAGTTTGTCAGTGCTCGGCTCCGGGCTAAGCGTCATCAACATCCCGTGCTCTTGCGCTACGGCAGAAATGCACAGGGCCGGACCCGACGGCGCCACCTACATGTGTCCGTCCATCTTCATCGGCGGATCCGCCTTCTTCATCGGGATGGAGCCGTCGTTCTTGGCGCCCATGCCGTCGGCATGCGCCTTGGCGCCCATCTCCATTC
>JAHUZY010000268.1 GCA_019264505.1 Phenylobacterium sp.
CCTTTATGATGAGGCCCTGGCCATGGCCGACGCTGGCCTGCGCGATCGACCGGGCGACCCGGAACTCACACGCCTGCGCCTGCTCGCGCTGACTGACGCCCGTCGCTACGAAGAGGCGCGTTCGGGCTTGGAACGCCTCTACCGGCGCGACCCGAGCGACATTGAGATCGCCTCAGCCCTGGCAGGCGTCTATGCGGCCCTTGGCGAAACCGGGCGAATGGACCGCGTTCTGGACGCCGCCCTCAAACTGGCCCCTGGAGACGTCGCCCTGCGCTATCTGCGCGGCGTCGCGCGGGTGAGGGAGCAGGACTGGGCCGGCGGGGCCGCGGATCTGGACATCGCCTTGGCCAATGACCCCGACGACTGGGGCCTGGCCGCCCGCGCCGTCGCCCGAGCCTATTCCGGCGACCGCGAGGGCGCGCTTGGCGACCTGTCGGCCATCCAGAACCCCAGGTCCCTCACGACACTCTCAGCAATTTATGCGGTTCGGGCCGCAGCTGCGGTTGAGGACTATGCCCGGGCGCTGATCTTCGCTGAAGCCGCCGTGGACAGCGCGTCCGCCGCTGACATGGCCACCACCCTGGTACACCTGGGCGAGGTCCGGGTCCTGGCCGGATTGCCCAGGGAGGCCCGGGACAATTTCGAGAAAGCCGCCGTGCTGGAGCCGCAGAACGCCCGCGCCTGGGCGGGCCTTGGCAGCGTCACGCTAGACCCCGATCCCGCCCAGGCCGCCATCTTCTACGGCCGAGCCTCGGCCCTTGCCCCGGAGGTTCCGGAGTTCCAGGCCGGCGCGGCCGATGCGGCCTTCAGGGGGGGGCGACTATGAGACGGCCAGCGCCGGATACGACAGGCTCATCCGTATCCTGCCGGGCGACTATTCCCTGCATGCAGCCAAGACCCGGGTGCTGATGGCCCAGGGCCGCTACAAGGAGGCCCTGGCGTCATCGACCGAGGCTGTGCGACTGGCGCCCGATGACGAGGAGACCCTGCTGGGCCATGTGGAGGCCCTGGCTGTCGCAGGCGACAGCCCAGCGGCCCTCGCCCTGCTCGACCGGCTGGTGGCCAGCGGGGCGGAGAGCCCCACCTCCCGCTTTCTGGCGGCGCTGATCCTGCGCAACCAGGGGGAGTATGAGCGCGCCCTGCGGGAGGCCGAGGCCGGCCTCGTCCTCGCCCCCGACGATCCGGCCCTGATCGAGGAGAAGGGGACCATCTACTACATGCTGGACGACCCCCTCAGCGCCAAGGAGTGGCTCGACCGGGCTGTGGCCCTCGATCCCGCTTCCGCCGACGCCCTCTATTTGCGCGGCTTGGTCCGGGTCGAACTGGGGGACGCCGAAGGTGGCGCCGCCGATCAGGCCGCAGCCGTCGCCCTGGATCCGTCCCTGGGCGAGGAGCTTTAGGCCAGCGCCGCCAGGACCGCGTCGCCCATCTCCACGGTGGAGAGCGCCCCGCCCAGATCGCGGGTGCGGGCGCCGTTCTCCAGGGCCTTGATCACCGCAGCCTGCAGCCGGTCGGCGGCCTCCGGCCGCTCCAGCGACCAGCGCAGGGCCATTTCGAACGACAGGATGGCGGCCAGGGGATTGGCCACGCCTTGCCCGGCGATATCCGGCGCCGAACCATGGATCGGCTCATAGAGGCCAGGCTTGCCCGGCGCCCCCAGGGCGGCCGAGGGCAGCATGCCCAGCGACCCGGTCAGCTGGGCCGCCGCATCCGACAGGATGTCGCCGAACAGGTTGTCGGTGACCATGACGTCGAACTGCTTGGGGTTCTTGACGATCTGCATGGCCGCGTTGTCCGCCAGGATGTGCTTCAGCTCGACATCGGCGAATTCGCGCCTGTGCAGGTCGGTGACCACTTCGCGCCACAGCAGGCCGGAATCCATCACATTGGACTTTTCGGCCGAATGGACCTTGTTGCGCCGGCCCCTCGCCAGCTCGAAGGCCACCCGGGCGACCCGCTCGATCTCGGCGGTCGTATAAACCTGGGTGTCCACGGCCCGCTTGCCGCCGCCCGGCAGGTCCTCGATGAAGCGGGGCTCGCCGAAATAGATGCCGCCGGTGAGCTCGCGCACGATCATGAAGTCGAGGCCCTCGACCAGCTCGCGCTTGAGCGAAGAGGCGTCGGCCAGGGGGCCGAAGCAGAGCGCCGGGCGGAGATTGGCGAACACCTCCATGCCCGCCCGCAGGGCCAGCAGGCCGGCCTCGGGACGCTTGTCCCGGGGAACACCGGCCCATTTCGGCCCGCCGACGGCGCCCATCAGGACGGCCTTTGACGCCTTGGCCAGCGCCAGGGTCTCGTCGGTCAGGGGCGAGCCCGACTGGTCATAGCTGATCCCGCCGAAGGGGCGCTCCTCGACCACGAGGTCGGGGGTGAGGGCTGCGATCACCCGGCGGACCTCGGCGGTGACTTCCGGGCCGATGCCGTCGCCGGGCAGGAGGAGAAGGTCGGTCATGGTCATCGCCCCGTCGCTGGTCATGTGGGGCGGAAAACTAGACCGCCCTCTGCGAGGCGACCTCGTAGGCGATGAGGCGGCGATCGGAAACCCCGAATTCCGGCCAGGCCGCCCGCCAGGCGGCCAGATGCGGCGTGGCGAAGTGGGCGTCCAGGGCGGCCTGATCGCGCCAGGCTTCAAACACCCGGATCAGGCCAGGCTCGGCCACGTCCTGAGCATAGGCGTATTCCAGACAGCCATCCTCGGCCCGGCTGGCCTCCAGCATGGCGATCATGTGCGGTCGAAAGGCGTCCAACCGATCAGGCGGAACGCGGATCGTCCCGGCGATGACCAGGCTCACGCCCGTTCCAGCCAGGGCGTGTCCAGGGCCCGGGCGCTCTCATAGACGTCGATATCGGGCGCCTTCTGCAGGGTCTCGCCGATGGCGTCGAGGCCGTTCAGCATCTTGTGCTTGCGGCTGGGATCGATCTCGAAGCCATAGACCCGGCCGTCCGGGGCGGTGACCGTCTGGGCCGCCAGATCAACGCTGATTACGTGATTGCCGCCCCGGGCCTGGGCCATCAGGTCTTCCACCGCTTCGGCGGGCAGCACCACCGGCAGCAGGCCGTTCTGGAAGCAGTTATTGTAGAAGATGTCGGCGAAGCTGGTGGAGATCACGCAGCTGATCCCAAAGTCCAGCAGGGCCCAGGGGGCGTGCTCGCGGCTCGAACCGCAGCCGAAATTGTCCCCGGCGATGAGGACGCCCGCGTCCTTATAGGCCGGCTGGTTCAGCACGAAGTCGGGCTTTTCGGTCCCGGCCTCGTCGAAGCGGAAGTCGTAGAACAGCCCCTTGGACAGGCCGATCCGGTCCACGGTCTTCAGGAACTGCTTGGGGATGATCTGGTCGGTGTCGATGTTGGAGAGCGCCAGGGGGGCGGCCTTGGCGTCGATACGGGTGAACGGCTTCATCGATCAGTCTCCGAAGGCGCCGGCGGCGCGCTCTGCTGAATCATCAGGGCCGGCAGGCCGGGCGCGCCTGCCCGCACGGTGAACACCTGGGTTCCGGGCTTGCGGCCCCGGCGCAGGTCAGACACGTCCCAGCCGTCGGCGGCCAGGCGGGTATGGACGGCGGCGGGATCATCCACCCGCCAGGCCAGGCCGCCAAAACGGTCCGGCGCGTCCGAGACCGGGGTCTTCAGGCTGGCGCCGATCTCCACCAGGGTCTCGCCGCAGCGGAAGAAGAGCTGCCGCGCCCCCCAGTCGGGGTTTGACCGGTCCAACCGCAGGTCGAGACCAAGCTTGGCGCCGTATATGGCCAGGGCCCGGTCGGGATTGGGGGTATGGATGACCACATGATCGAGCGCGCTGACCGCGGCGGCCTCCCCATGGGTCGCCTCCGACAGGGGCCAGGGCTGACCATCCCGGGGCGGTGCGGCCAGCAAGAGGCTGAGGCCGGCCGTCGTCTCAGGGTCCAGGCTCGAGGTGGTCCAGTAGCGCTTGCGCCCATCGGCGTGGACGGTGCGGATCGATCCCGGATCGCTGGCCCCGATCCCCCGGCGACGGAGCAGGGCCGCGGCC
>JAHUZY010000286.1 GCA_019264505.1 Phenylobacterium sp.
GGACGAAGATCTGCGCCTGCCGCCGGAGCTGGACTACGGCGCCGTCGGCGGCCTCTCCAACGAGGTGCGTGAGAAGCTCGCCGCCATCCGTCCCCTGACGCTGGGCCAGGCCGCGCGGATCGAAGGCGTGACGCCCGGCGCGCTCACCGCCCTGCTGGCTCATGTCCGCCGCAAGGTGGCGGCATGAGTTCGACACCGACGGCCGCCGAAACCGCCGAAAACGGCCCCGAAGAAATCGCCCCTGTGGCGCACAGCGCCGTACCCCACATCGACGAGGCGGAATTTGTGCGGCTGAGCGGGGCTTCGCCGGCGCAAATCGAGGCGCTGCGGGCCTATCGCGACCTGCTAACTGACTGGAATCAAAGGATGAATCTGGTCGGCCCGGCCACCTTGCCCGACTTCCGGGGAAGACACGCCTGGGACTCCGCCCAGCTCATTTCTTTGGCGCCGCAGGCCCTGACCTGGGCTGATCTGGGCGCCGGAGCCGGCCTGCCCGGAATCGTGCTGGCGATCCTGGGTAAGGGCCGCGAGGGGTTCGAGGTTCACCTGGTGGAGAGCATGGCCAAGCGCTGCCGCTTCCTGGAGGCGGTGGTCGAGGCTCTCGATCTGCCGGCGGTGATTCACAACGACCGTGCGGAAAACCTGTTGCGGGATGTGGATATCGTGACGGCCCGGGCTTGCGCCCCGATGACCCGCCTGCTGGGCTATGCCAAGCCTTGGCTGACCGGAACCAACCAGGCCCTTTTCCTGAAGGGCCAGGATGTGGCCGCCGAGATCGAGGCGGCGCGGGACGCCTGGCGGTTCGAGGCCGAGCTTCTGCCCAGCACCAGCGACCCCCGCGGTCGTATCGTTCGCCTGAGGAACAAGATCCATGCCCGCCGAAGCTGAGGTCCAGGAGGTCCGGCCCGCCGCCGCGCCGGCGAGCCGCGCCCGCGTCCTGGTGATCGCCAACCAGAAGGGCGGGGTGGGCAAGACCACTACGGCGATCAATCTCGGCACGGCGCTGGCCGCTGTCGGCGAGAAGGTGCTGCTGATCGATTCTGATCCCCAGGGCAATGCCTCCACCGGCCTGGGCGTCGCCCGGGCCAGGCGCAAGACCACCCTCTATGACGTGCTGATGGGGGAGAAGCCGGCCACCGAGGCGGTGGTGGCCACCGACCTGCCGGGCCTGTTCCTGATCCCGGCCGATCCGGACCTGTCGGGCGTCGAGCTGGAGCTGGGCAATCAGAGCCGTCGCTCATTCAAGCTGCGGGACGCCCTGGAGCAGATCCGGCGAGAGGGCGACTTCACCTATGTGCTGATCGACTGCCCGCCGTCCCTGAACCTGCTGACCGTCAACGCCATGACGGCGGCCGACGCCGTGCTGGTGCCCCTGCAATGCGAGTTCTTCGCCCTGGAGGGCCTGACCCAGCTGATGCGCACCGTCGAGCTGGTGCGCGGCAGCCTGAACCCGGCTCTTGAGATCCAGGGGGTGGTTCTGACCATGTACGACAAGCGCAACAGCCTGTCCGAGCAGGTGGCCAGCGATGTGCGGGGCCATTTCGGCAAGACAGTCTATGACACGGTCATCCCGCGCAATGTGCGGGTGTCCGAGGCCCCGTCCTTCGGCAAGCCGGTGCTGGTCTATGATCTGAAATGCGCCGGCAGCCAGGCCTATCTGAAGCTCGCCCGCGAGGTTGTGGTCCGCGAGCGCCAGCGCCGCAAGGCCGCGGCCAGCAAGCAGGAAGTCTGAACATGGCGGAGAACCGCAGGGGTCTGGGCCGGGGTCTGTCGGCCCTGCTGGGCGAGGCCGAGGATGAGAACGCCGCTGACGCTGCGGCCGCCGCCGAGGCCGCTGAGGCCAGCGGGCCGGTGCGCGCCCTGTCGCCCATGCGCGATGTGCCCATCGACCTGATCGACCCCAACGCCTCCCAGCCCCGGTCCGTGTTCCATGACGAGGATATGGAGGAGCTGACCAACTCCATCCGGGAGCGCGGCGTGCTGCAGCCGATCCTCGTGCGTCCCCTGCCCAATGGCCGGTTCGAGATTGTCGCCGGCGAGCGGCGCTGGCGGGCCAGCCAGAGGGTCGGCCTGCACACCGTGCCCGCCGTGGTCCGGGAGCTGGACGACCTGCAGGTGATGGAGATCGCCATCGTCGAGAACGTCCAGCGGGCCGATCTCAGCGCCATTGAAGAGGCCCGCGGCTATGAGGTGCTGATCGCCCGATTCGGCCGCACCCAGGAGCTGGTGGCCCAGGTGGTCGGCAAGAGCCGCAGCCATGTGGCCAATATGCTGCGCCTGCTGAACCTGCCCGGCTCCGTCCAGAACCTGGTGGTGGAGAACAAGCTCTCGGCCGGCCACGCCCGGGCTCTGATCACGGCTGAGAACCCCGAGGCCCTGGCCGAGCAGGTCATGGCCAAGGGCCTGTCGGTGCGCGAGACCGAGGCCCTGGTGCGCAAGGGCGCGGCGCCTGCGGCCCGGGGCGGCGCCAGCCGCAGCGGCGGTGGCTCGAGCGCCGACAAGGACACCGACACCCTGGCCCTGGAAAACGACCTCGCCGAGGTGCTGGGCCTGTCAGTGCAGATCGCCGACCGCGGCGGCGCCGGCGAGCTGAAGATCAGCTACAAGACCCTCGAACAGCTGGACGACCTCTGCCGGAGACTGTCCCGCACGGGGTGAGCTGGGGCGCGAAGCGCCGAAGAGGATCAACCACCAAGCACACAAAGCACACGAAGGCGCCGCGGCGTCTTGGTGATCTTCGTGCCCTTTGTGGTTCCTGCCTTTTTTGCGCCTGCGGCGCGTGGGGCGGCGATCGCCAAGCCCTCACCCAACGCCGTCACCCTGGGCCCTGTGCCCAGGGTCCCTCGCGCCGCTTACGCCCGCCCTCGACAGGGACCCTCGGGACGAGCCCGAGGGTGACGAGTGCAGGAGGTGGCGGGCTATCCCCTACAGCCCCATCCGGCGGGCGCGGGCGGCGATGGTCAGGGCCAGGCGTTCGGCGATCAGGCGGTCGGGGCTGCCGGTGGTCTTGCAGGCTCGGTCGGCGGCCAGGACCTCGGGCTGGACCGCGTCCAGGGTCTCCAGGCTCCAGGCGCGGGCCTGACGCAGGAATTCCCGCTCATTCTTCCAGAACACCCCTGAGGCCTTGGCCGCCTCGGGCAGGCCCGCGCCGTTCTTCACCAGGGTCAGGGTGCGGCGCAGCTTGGCCAGATGCTGGCTGATGGCCCGGACGGCGGCGGGGCCGGCTTCTCCCTCGGCCGCAGCCCGTCGCAGGCCGCTCTGGGCCTCGGCGATACGGCCGCCAAAAGCGTCGGAGGCCGCGTCGGCCAGGGAGGCCTCGGGCTCGACGCCTAAGAAGTCCTCGAGATCCTTGGGCCCCGCGGTGATCCCGCTGCGGGGGCCGAGATAGAGGATCAGCCGCTCGATCTCCTGGCGGGCCACGCCCCGGTCCTTGGGCAGGCGGGCGACGAAGAGGGCGAGCGCGTCGGCGTTCAGCCCCACCCCTTCGGCGTTCAGGGCCTCGCGGACCAGGCGGGCCATGTCCCCGGGTTCGTCCTCGTAGCAGGGGATGACGGCGATGCCGGCCGCCTTCTCGGCGATCTTCCGCAGGGTCGAATCCCGCCCCAGATTGCCGGCCTCGATCAGGAAGAAGGCCTCAGGATTGAAGGCGCCCTCGTCGTGACCCTTCACGGCCTCGGCGGCCATCTTGTCGAGGCTGGCCTTCTCGCTGGAGAGCTTGAGCCGCACGAGGCGTCGGCCGCCCATCAGGGACTGGGAGGCCAGCTCATTATCCAGCCGCCCGGCGTCCCCGTCGATGTCGCCATCGGTGAGCAGGGCCACGTCGAAGGGATCATCGGGATTGGCCACCGCCTTGGCGGCCAGCAGATTGGCCCGTTCCCGCACCACGCCGATGTCGCGGCCATAGATCACCGCCCCGCGGATGCCAGGGTCGGGGCGCGCCAGAAAGCGCTCGATGTCGGGCCGGCGGCTGAGGATCATGCCGGCCGCCGCCTCAATTCTGGCCCTGTTCGGCGAACCAGGCGGCCAGCTCCAGCTGGATGCGACGGGCGGCCTCGTTGGCGGCCCGCTCCTGGGCGTCCTGCTGGGCGGCCACCGAGGCATAGGGCTGGTCGGCGGAGTCGTAGGTCAGCTCCACCCGCACCGAGCCCACCTTGGCCGGTTCGCCGGTGGCGGCCGCGCGCAGGGTGTAGGCCGCGGTCAGCACGTATTCGTAGCGGGTCGCCACATTGTCCACCCGCAGACCCCTGGGGAAACGCTGCTCCGACAGGTCGAGGTCCAGACGCCAGGCCGGCGTCCCCGCCCCCGTCGCAAGGGCGTCGCCAAGCGCCTCGCCCAGCAGATAGCCCGCTCGCCCGTCAGGGGCGGCGACCTGGACGGCCGACAGGCCCGGCGTCACGCCCGGCTGGGCGTAGAGGGGTCGGAAACCGCAGGCGCCAAGGCTCAGGGCGACGCAGGCCAGGACCAGGGCTGAGGCGAGACGGGAGGACATGGTCATCACATTCCAAGTCTAGCTGGCCACGATGTTGACGATGCGGTCCTTGACCACGATCACCTTGCGGATGGTCAGGCCTTCGAGGCGCCGGGCGATCTCAGGGTCTTCAAGCACCATCTTCTCCACGTCGGCGGGCTCGGCGCCAGCCGGGGCGCTGATCTCGCCGCGGCGCTTGCCGTTCACCTGGACCGGCAGGACCTTCACCGCATCCTCGGCCAGAGCCGGATCATAGTCCGGCCAGGGCGCGACAGCCACCAGACCCTGACCGCCGATCGCCGCCCAGCACTCCTCGGCCAGGTGGGGCGTGAAGGGCGCCACCAGCCGGGCGAAGACCGACAGGGCCTCGCGCCGGGCCGCCAGCACCGCCGGGCTCGCGCCCTGGGCCGGGTTGGCCTTGAGAACATTGAGGAATTCGTACAGGCGCGCGATGCCGGAATTGAACCGGAAGTCGTCGACGGCTTCGGTCATGGTCTTGATCAGCCGGTGGCTGGCCCGGGTCAGGGCCTTGGCCGCCTCGTCGGGCTCGGCGGCCGGCGCGGTCGCCGGCTGGCTCTCGAACTCTGCCCAGACCCGGTTGACGAAGCGCCAGGCGCCCTCGACGCCGGAATTGGACCACTGGGTGTCGCGCTCCGGCGGGCTGTCGGACAGGACGAACAGGCGCGCGGCGTCCACGCCATAGACCTCGAAGATCTCCTCCGGGGCCACGGTATTCTTCTTGGACTTCGACATCTTCTCGACGTCGCCGATCACCACCTGTTCGCCGGTCTCGATCAGGACCGCCCGGCGGGTGTTTCCGCTGGCCTCGATCTCCACGGCCGCCGGCTCCAGCCATTCGCCGGACTGGCGACGATAGGTCTCGTGAGTGACCATGCCCTGGGTGAAGAGGCCTGCGAACGGCTCCTTCACCGACAGCAGCCCCTGGTCGGCCAGGGCCCGGGTGACGAAGCGGGCATAGAGCAGGTGCAGGACCGCATGCTCGATGCCTCCCACATACTGGTCTACCGGCAGCCAGTAGTCGGCGGCGGCCTTGTTGATCGCCTCATCGGCGTCGGGATCGGTGAAGCGGGCGAAGTACCAGGAGGAGTCGACGAAGGTGTCGAGCGTGTCGGTCTCACGCCGGGCCTCGCCGCCGCAGGTGGGACAGGCCACGTGCTTCCAGGTCGGGTGGCGATCCAGCGCATTGCCGGGCTTGCCGAACTCCAGGTCATCGGGCAGGGCGACGGGCAGCTGGTCCTTGGGCACAGGGACCACGCCGCACTTGGCGCAATGGATCACCGGCACCGGGCAGCCCCAGCCCCGCTGGCGGGCCACGCCCCAGTCGCGCAGGCGATAGACGGTGGCGCCCTCGCCCAGGCCCAGCTCTTCGATGCGGGCGATGGCGGCGGCCTTGGCGGCCTCGATGTCCAGGCCGTCCAGGAAGCTGGAATTGAAGATCACGCCCGGCCCGGTATAGGCCTCGGCGCCCACCTGGACCTGGTCGGGAGCTTCGCCCGGCGGCAGGACCACGGGCTTGACCGGCAGGTCGTACTTGCGGGCGAAGTCTAGGTCGCGCTGGTCGTGGGCCGGGCAGGCGAAGATGGCGCCCGTGCCGTAGTCCATCAGGATGAAGTTGGCGATCCAGACCGGCAGCTTCCAGTTGGGATCGAAGGGATGGGCCACGGTGAGACCGGTGTCGAAGCCGATCTTCTCGGCGGTCTCGATCTCGGCGGCGCTGGCGCCCCCCTTGCGGCATTCGGCGATGAAGGCGGCCACCCTGGGATCGGCGGCGGCCAGCTGCTCGGCCAGGGGATGGTCCGGAGCGACGCCCACAAAACTCGCCCCGAACAGGGTGTCGGGCCTTGTGGTGTAGACATTCAGGCCGTCCTCGAAGCCGGCCGGGGCCGCACCGGCCCAGGGGAAGGCGAACTTCAGGCCCTTGGAGCGGCCGATCCAGTTCTCCTGCATCAGCCGGACCTTGTCGGGCCAGCGGTTCAGGGTTTTCAGCCCTTCGATCAGGTCGTCGGCATAGTCGGTGATGCGCAGGAACCACTGGTTCAGCTTGCGCTTCTCCACCAGGGCGCCCGAGCGCCAGCCGCGGCCGTCCACAACCTGCTCGTTGGCGAGCACGGTCTGGTCCACCGGGTCCCAGTTGACCACGCCCTCGCGGCGATAGACCAGGCCGGCCTTGTACAGGTCCAGGAACCAGGCCTGCTGCTTGCCGTAATACTCCACGTCGCAGGTGGCGAATTCCCGGCTCCAGTCGATGGACAGGCCGAGCTGCTTCAGCTCGTCCCGCATCCGGGCGATGTTGTCATAGGTCCAGGCCCGGGGATCGACGCCGCGCTCCATGGCGGCGTTCTCGGCCGGCAGGCCAAAGGCGTCCCAGCCCATGGGATGCAGCACATTGAAGCCGCGGGCCCGCTTGAACCGCGCCACCACATCGCCGAGCGCATAGTTGCGCACATGGCCCATGTGCAGCCGCCCCGAGGGGTAGGGGAACATCTCCAGCACATAGTATTTCGGCTGGTCGGGCTTGATGTGAGCCTTGAAGACCTCGGCGTCGGTCCAGGCCTGACGCCACTTGGGCTCGACGTCCTTGGGATTGTAGCGCGCCATCTCAGGCAGCCTTCACGATCTGGTTCGGGTCAGGGAACGAAGACCGGCGAGCTCAAGGGGCGCGCCGGGCCACGGCATGGGCGGCGCGTTCGATCGGGCAGGCTGAACGCGCCCCGGGGCGTCAGCCCCGGATGTTCGAAAGTCGAAGCTGGCGGGCCCGGGTCAGGATGGCGTTCTCCAGGTCGACCTCGGTCTGGGCCGAGGGCGGGGCGTCGGTCCACTGACCGTCGGCGCCGCGGACCTGCTTGAACAGGGCCACGTTCAGGCCATCGGCCCGCAGGCGGGAGTCCAGGATGTAGACCGTGGCCTTGAAGCGCTCATTGGGCGCCTCGGGTGTGGAATACCAGTCGGTGATGACGATGCCGCCATAGGGGTCGGCTGAGACCAGCGGCATGAAGGCCAGGGTGTCGAGGGTGGCGCGCCACAGATAACCGTTGACGGAGATGGCCGCGGTCTGGGCGGCCGCCGG